>JAGPCK010000061.1 GCA_018058135.1 Bacteroidia bacterium
TGTTTGGTAAAGAAGTAAAGATTCGTTTCAGACCTAGTTATTTTCCTTTTACCGAACCTAGTGCAGAAATGGATATTGATTGTCGCATTTGCAAGGGAAAGGGCTGTAACGTATGTAAATACAGCGGCTGGGTGGAGATATTGGGATGCGGTATGGTAGATCCAAATGTGTTGGAGAATTGTAATATTGACAGCAAAGAATTTACCGGTTATGCCTTTGGATTAGGGGTAGAGCGAGTGGCGATGTTGCGGTATGATGTAAAAGACTTGCGCACCTACTTTGAAAATGATGTGAGGTTTTTGGATCAGTTTACACCACTGTCTTAAAAAACAAATCCCCGCAGAGTATGCGGGGACTGTAAACCAAACTAAAACCACTACCCAATTACTAGTTGAATAGTGGGACAAATGTAATTGAATATTCAGTTAAGGTGCAACTTTTTCTCCTCTAAGTTGACGAAATTTTATCCTCACTTCATTCACATACATACTACCGGTATATGAATTTATAAACTTGTCACACAATTCCAGCGCCTTAGCCTTATCGTTTAAGCGACTATCGTATATGCGTATAGATTCCAACAGCGCATTATCTGCCAAAATATCGGTGGGGAATTTGGTATAAATTTCAGTAAAAAAACCGAGGGCTGATTTATACTCTTTTTTGTTGAGGAATATTTTGCCTTTCAAATACAACACCTCATCGGCCAGGCTATGTTCAGGGAATTTTTTCTCCAACCAACCCAATACCAATAGAGCGCTGTCTGTTTGCTGCTGGTAGTTGAGCAAATCTGCTTGGGCATATATTTTCATCGCTTCTTCTGTACTGTCTAAACCCGTATTGTCCTGAATAAGCAAAGAAAGCTCAATGGAATTGTTGGAAATAAGCTGGGTGGTGGCGGTTTTTAATACATCAAGTTGCGCTTGTGCCCACTCAAAATCTCCCCTATAGTAGCTTAAAGTAGCATTTTTAAATTTTGCCAGCTGTCCGATCGGCTCTTCTTTGAAATCATAGTCTACCTGTTCGTATAACAAGGTGGCCTCCCACACGTCATTCATTAGTACCAATACATCAGCCAGCTCCAGTTTAGCTTCTGCTTGTAACATGGCGCTAAGTCGGGGCATAGAAGTGAGTTGTTTCAAAAGCAACACTGCCGAATCATGTTTGTTCAGGTAAAAGGCCTGCAAATGGGCCAGATCCCGGATAAAGTTCGCACTTAAGTAGTTTACTCCCAATAAACTAATATTACTCAGGTAGTCGCCCTCTAACAAAAACAAATCTGATTTGGTGTATTTACCCGAAAAAATCTTTAATCTTCTTACTTCCACAATTCCATAACGGGCAGAAACGGCATAAGGGTTTTCATTTCCCTGCTCCAATACGGCCATGTAAGCCTTTATGGCATAAGTGAATTCTTCGTTTTCTTTGAGTTGTTCTCCCCACTCAAACAATTTACGTCCGTTGTAGCGAAATCGCTTGTCTAAGGCGCGGCATTGCACAAAGGCGGCCTCGTACTCTTTATTTTCAGTAAGCAACCAAACCAGCAAATCAGGAAATACAGGTTTTTGACTTTCTTCCTGCAAGCGTTTCATCAACAACTTCTTAAATCCATCCGGTCCGTTTTGTTTTTCAGCGTAATACGCCTGCAAGAATCCTTTTATCTCATCCAATTCCGAGTCATCTTCCGAAAGAATGTTCAGGTACTCGTCTATCATCTCTTCTTCGCGGCCCAATTTGCCCAGCAGTTGTGCCAGTTGTGCCGAAAAGACGCGGTTAATTTTTGTTATCTTTCTGTATTTGAGCAAGGTTTCTGCGGCATAATGGTATTCTCCCCTTTTTTCAAAAGCCCGGGAAAGCAAATCGGCATAGGTTTCATCGGGTTTCAACTTTTTAATCAAATCATCATATATTTTTGTTGCCTCTGCCTTGTTCCCTTTGCTGCTTTGAATGTAGCCTGCATCAACGGTAAATGAAGGGTTTTCGCGGTTTTTCTTCTGCATACGCAGGGCCAGCTTTTCAGCCTCGCTGTGATTGTTTACCAGCAATAAACACTTTAACAGGTTTTCGTAAACGTAAATATCATCAGGTTTATTGGAGAGCAGTTTTTTGTATACCTCCACCGCTTTTTCATATTCTCCGGCACTCACATACTGTGCAGCGAGGAGTTCCTCTTTTTCAGGAGTTTGTGCCTGAACCAAGTGCGACAAGCACCATAAAGAAAGAAGTAAATACAGGTAACGCATCATGTTAAATCAAAAACGCAGCAAAATAAAGGCTAGTATTTGCGAATATACAACAAAGCTCAAAGCAAAAAGGTATACGAAAATGTACGGTAAGCCACAATTGGGGCACAAACGTTAAAAACTAAGGGCAGCAAATACTAAACAGGCGGGTATTTTTGTTAAAAGATTCCTGCAGATACCAGACAGTAAAAACGAAACGCACACGAGCAAAGAATATCCTTGAGCGCACTAAAAAAACTACTTTCACAAACCGCCATTTACGGGCTCAGCCACATTTTAGGCCGGCTGGTGAACTACCTGTTGGTGCCTTTGCATACCAGGGTTTTTCATGATCCGGCTGAGTACGGCACCATTACCGAAATGTACAGCTATGTTTCTTTTTTTATAGTTGTGCTCACTTACGGAATGGAAACAACCTTTTTCAGGTTTTCCCAAAAATTTCCGGGCGAGCGCAAGGTATACTCTACCGCACTTATCTCCTTGCTGGTCACCTCAGTTGTCTTTATCACTGCTGCGACATTGCTTGCCGAACCGCTTGCCGCAAGCTTGCAATATGCTACTCATCCGGAATACGTTACCTGGTTTGCCGTAATTTTGGGTTGTGACGCAGTAGCAGCCATTCCGTTCGCTATGCTGCGCCAACAGAACCGCCCCGTAAGGTTTGCGCTGCTTAAAAACACCAACATCCTTATCAATGTGCTGCTTAACCTGTACTTTTTGCTTCTCTGCCCCTATTTGTTACAACAAGGCGTGTTGGCCCCGCTTTACGATCCGTCAATAGGGGTGGGTTATGTATTTATTTCCAATATGCTGGCTAGTGTAATTACTCTGCCTTTGTTGTCGCAGGAAATACGTCTGGTGTTCAGCGGTTTCGACTTTGCTATCTGGAAACAAATGTTACGCTATGGTGCACCTTTGCTCATTGTGGGTTTGGGGGGTATGGTAAATGAAACACTGGACCGTGCCATAATGAAGTATTTAATTACCGACAAAGCAACCGCTATGCACCAGCTGGGCGTTTACGGGGCCAATTATAAGCTTTCCATCCTTATCAGTTTGTTCATACAAGCCTTTCGTTATGCAGCAGAACCCTTCTTTTTCTCAGGCGCAACAGACTCCAACCGAAAGCTACTTTATGCCAAGGTGATGAACTATTTTGTGCTGGTGTGTTTGAGCACCTTTTTACTGGTGATGCTTTTTATTGAGCAGTTCAAAAATTTTGTAGGGCCAGACTATCATGAGGGGTTGAACATTGTCCCAATTTTGTTGCTGGCTAACATCTGTTTAGGGGTTTACTTCAACCTGTCCATCTGGTTCAAGTTGGCCGATAAAACTTCAGTAGGAGCTATTATATCTGCAGTGGGTGCTATCATTACCATTTCACTTAATTTGTGGTGGGTACCGCTCTACGGCTATACCGGTGCGGCCTGGGCAACCCTGTTTTGTTATTTCAGCATGATGTTAATGGGCTATTTTACCGGGGCAAAATACTTTCCCATTCCTTACCAAATATGGCGTTTGGCGCTATATGCACTATTGGCCTTTTTGATTTATTTCGGTGCCGGTTACCTTCATGCGCATGTGTTGCATGACGGGCCTTTGCGTTGGGTAATCAACGTACTTCTATTGCTGATGTTTGCCGGCATTGGTTATGCAGCAGAAAGAAAGAATAAAATGCTAAATTTGCCCGCTTAATAAACATGGCCAACGTTTTAGTTAAAATAATCAATAAAAGTCCGTTTCCTTTACCGGCCTATGAAACCGTTCATTCGGCAGGTATGGATTTGCGTGCCGACATACAGGAACCCGTTGAGCTGAGACCTTTGCAACGCACACTACTGGGCACGTCATTGTTTATTGAATTGCCTGAGGGGCACGAAGCACAAATAAGACCCCGCAGCGGCATGGCACTCAAGCACGGCTTAACCGTACTCAATTCACCTGGAACCATTGATGCGGATTACCGCGGAGAAATAAAAATATTGTTGATTAACCTCTCTGACCAAACCTATACCGTTCAACCGGGCGAACGCATCGCACAAATGATTGTGTCGCGCCATGAAATAGTAAACTGGAAGGCGGTAGAGTCGCTTACAGATACACAGCGGGGAGAAGGCGGATACGGACACACCGGAAACAAATAACCAACCCATTTAATACGAAAAAAGACATGAACATTATTGTACCAATGGCCGGCATGGGCAAACGCATGAGACCACACACGCTCACAGTTCCTAAACCATTGATTCCTGTTGCCGGTAAACCCATTGTTCAGTGGTTAATTGAAGACATTGTAAAAATATGCGGAGAAGGAGTGAATGAAGTGGCTTTCGTAATCGGGCGCTTTGGAGAGGAAGTAGAAAAAAACCTGCTTGATATTGCCAAACAAGTGGGTGCCCAAGGAAAAATATATTACCAGGATGAACCACTGGGAACGGCCCACGCCATTCTTTGTGCAAAAGAGTCGTTGAAGGGTAACGTGTCGGTTGTGTTTGCAGATACGTTGTTTAAAGCCGACTTTACCCTTGATCGCAGCAAAGATGCTATTATCTGGGTACAAAAAATTGACGACCCCCGCCAGTTTGGTGTAGTAAAAGTAAACAGCGATGGAGTAATTACCGAGTTTATCGAAAAGCCGCAAGAGTTTGTGTCTGACCTGGCCATTATTGGCATTTACTACTTCAAAGATGGGGAGTACCTGAGAGAAGAGTTGCAGTACCTGTTGGACAACGATATTAAAGAAAAAGGAGAGTTCCAGCTTACCAATGCGATGGAGAATATGAAGAACAAAGGATACAAATTTGTTCCCGGCAAGGTAGAAGAGTGGCTCGATTGTGGCAACAAGAACTCCACCGTGTACACCAACCAGCGCATGCTTGAGATTAAGAAAAATCAGCTTCAGTTAATTCACCCTTCAGCCAAAAACAACAACTCGGTTATTATAGAGCCCTGTTACTTAGGCGAAGGAGTAGAGCTGAACAATTCTGTGGTTGGGCCGCACGTTTCATTGGGTAAAGGAACCAAAGTAAACGGTACCATTATCAGCAACAGTATAGTGCAAAACAATACAGTCATCAACCAATCCAATATCAGCAATTCCATGTTGGGCAGCCATGTGGTGTACAGCGGAAAAGCAGAGGACCTTAGCATTGGCGACTACTCCACACACGAATAACAAACGGTACATGCTCAAACACCTTCTTACACTAATCGTGCTTTTTTTACTTGCGGGAACAACCGGTGTTGTTGCCCAAAAGAAAAAAACGATTGACGAAGGAAACAAAACAGCCTTTGAGCAGGCACTCATCAACGGGCATCGCGAGATGGCATTGGGTAATGAAGACAAGGCCATTGATTTTTTCGCTCAATGTACACGGCTTTTACCGGAGAGTGCCTTACCGCATTACAAACTGAGCCAGCTTTACCAAAAGAGCAAAAAGCGTAACGATGCTTTGTTGGAAATTGATAAAGCCATTGAGCTGGATAAATCCAACAAGTGGTACTTTTTACACAAAGCCCGCTTACTGGCCGAAATGAATAAACACGAGGCCTCAGCTAACTCATATGAACAAGCCATAAAGTTAGACCCCATGAGTGAAGAGCTGTATTTTGAAGCCTCGCTCATGTATGCCTCAGCCGCCAAATACAGCAAGGCATTGGAGCTGATGGACGAGTTGGAAAAAATTACAGGTATTAACGAAGAGATTTCGTTGCAAAAGGAGCGCCTGTACCTGGCTCAAAACAAACTTAAAAAGGCGGTTGCCGAAATGCAACGCCTGTCAGACGCCTACCCGCAAGAAATGCGCTACGTGGGCATGTTGGCAGAGATTTATGCAGCCAACGGACAACAGGACAAGGCATTTGAATTGTATCAAAAAATTCTTCAAAACGAACCCAATAACGGCTTTGCCCACTTTGCTATTGCCGATTACTGGAGAGAAAAAGGCGACCTGGCAAAAGCCTTTGAGGCCACCCGCAAGGGTTTTGCTGATGGAAACGTGGATGTAAAACCCAAACTCAACATGCTGGTGGCCTACCTTAATGTGATAGGTACCAACAAAGAATTAAAAGAAGAAGCCTTTACACTGGTAGAGATTCTTACAGAAACACATCCCGATGAACCATCGGCACACGTGATTTACGGTGACTTGCTGGTGGCCGATAAACAATACAAAGAAGCCCGCGACCACTACAACCTGGCCTTGCTAACGGAGCAAGACAAGTTTAGCGTGTGGCAGCAATTGATTATGTGTAGTGCCGAGGTGTATGATTTTTCGCGCATGGCCAAAGATTGCGACCGCGCGTTGGAACTGTTTCCCAACATGCCCGAGCTGTACGTTTGGGGAGGCGTTGCACACTACCAGATTAAGGAGTACGAGAAAACAATCAGCCACAGTAAATCGGGTCTGGCACTTGGTTTAGCCGATATCAGTCAACAGGTACAGATGCTCTCACAGCTGGGCGATGCGGCACACTTTACCGGTGACCACCAACTTTCCGATTCAGCCTATGAAGCGGTGTTGAACATTGACAACGCCAATACCTATGTGTTGAATAATTATGCTTACTTCCTTTCCGTTCGTAAAGTAAAGTTAGACCGTGCCTTAGAAATGTCGGCCAAAACACTGGAGACCAGCCCTGAGAGCGCTACCTACCTCGATACTTACGGTTGGATACTGTTTCAGTTGGGCAAATACACAGAAGCTTTAGAACAACTTGAAAAGGCAGTAATACGCGATACAGAAAGTGCAGAAGTAACGGAACACTATGCCGATGCATTGTTTAAAACAGGCAAAGTAAACGAGGCTGTTGAGCAATGGAAAAAAGCCAAAGAACAAGGAGGAGATGCCCTTCGATTAGATCAGAAAATACGTGAACGCAAAATCAAATAGCCCCCATTTTTTATTCGTGCTCTTGGTCGTTTTGTTTTCGGCCTGTTCCAAAAAAGTAGTTGGTCCGGGTGCGTCAAAACTACCGACCAAGGCGGAAGTTAATGCCGTTATCACCAAAGTAAACTCAGGCGAGGTGACCTATGAACATTTTTCAGCAAAGGCCAAAACAGAAATTGCACCTGACGGAGACAAAGACTATTCAGCCACCCTGCACATTCGCATGAAGCGTGATAAGTACCTGTGGGCCTCTGTAAACGTAATGCTGGGTATTGAAGCCGCACGTCTTTATGTGACCCAGGACTCCGTGTTTATTCTTAACCGGCTCAAGAAAGAATACGTGGCCCAAAGTCTGGCCTATTTTCAGCAATTTTCCAGAGCACCCATCAGTTTAAAAACAGTGCAACAAATGTTAGTGGGCAACACCCTGTTTCCTTTGCCCGATACATTGCAATCAGACACCAACACGGCCGATGGTTGGTTTTTTTCACTCGCCCTTCAACAGGTTGTATACGGGGTGTATGTAAATAAGGACAACATGAAAGCAACCGCGCAGCACTTGAATGACAGCGCACGCCAACAACAATTGCACGTGTATTACAGCGATTACCAGAAAGAAAATGTGCAAAATATACCGCGCAAAATAGCGCTGCACACAGCCTCAAAAGCCCAAATGAAAGTTACCTTTGACTACCAAAATGTTTCTTTTGCGCCTTTTGACGAAATTTCGTTCAGCATTCCCGCTTCGTATAAGCCGGCTAAGTAGCCTGTTGCTGCTCCTGCTGTGTGTTGCCTTGTGCAATACCACACAGGCACAATCGCGCAGCGAACTCGAGCGCAAGCGCAAGCAACAGGAGCAGGAGATAAAACTCACCCGCAAAATGCTGCTGGAGACCAAAAAGAAGGAAAAGGCCACCCTTAACCAACTGGAAATTCTCAATACGCAGATTAAAACCCGCAGCCAGCTCATACAAACCATCAACCAGGAAATTGATGTGGTGGATACCCGCATTACGGAATTAAACAGTACCATCAACACCCTGCAACGGGAGATTGAACAAATGCGCAAACAATATGCGCAACTGGTAGTGGCCTCTTATAAAAACCGCAACACCCTCGATAAACTCATGTACATTCTGGCTTCCGATGGTTTTGAACAGGCCTACAAGCGCATGAAGTACGTGCAGCAGTTCTCGGTGTTCAGGCAAAAACAGGTATCCCTTATTCTTAAAACACAAACCATTTTATTGGGCAGCCTCAATGAGTTGAGAAATGTAAAAGACGAAAAAGAAGTGCTGTTGGGCGACAAAGAAACCGAGAAAAAAGAACTGGAGCAGGACAAACAGGAAGAAGCCCGCGTGTTGATTGCGCTCAAGCAAAAAGAAAAAGAGCTGGTGGCTCAGTTGCGCAAAAAAGAAGAGGCCGCCCGCAAACTGAAAAAGGCTATTGAAGATTTAATTGCCAAAGAAATAGAAGCTGCCCGCAAGCGCGAAGAACTGGAGCGTAAAAAACGCGAAGCGGCCACCGGCAAAAAAGAAGAAAAAACCAGTACCGCCAAAGCCACAGAACTGGCCCTTACACCTGAAGCCGCTAACCTGGCCAATGAGTTTAGCCGCAACAAAGGCACCTTGCCGTGGCCGGTGGAACAAGGCTTTATCTCTAAAGCATTTGGTACCCACCCGCACCCTACATTAAAAAACATTACGGTAAACAACACGGGTATTGATATTACCACGCAAAAGAATGCCAAGGCCCGTGCAGTATTCAGGGGAGAGGTAAAAATGAAATTTTCAGTACCGGGTATGGGCAACGCAGTAATTGTATCGCATGGCGACTATTACACTGTGTACACCAACTTAGAAGATGTGTTTGTGCGTGTGGGCGATAAAATAAGCACCAAGCAGGAAATAGGCACCGTAATGAGCAATGAGGTAGAAGAAAAAACCGAACTGCATATTGAAATTTACAAGGGCAAAATGCGCCTCGACCCGCAAGAGTGGTTGTTTAAGAAGTAATTCTGCTTCACCAGTTTTCTCCCCAAATTTTTGTAAACTTGAATTGCGAAAAACAAAGGCTCAATTATGGAGAATCGGATAGATATTTTTAAAGCCCAAAACTTGACCACCACAAACCCCTTACAGGTAATGACACCATTGAACGCAAAATTGGTAAGGGTTTAAACTGGACAACCCACTCAATATCTCATGAACAAAATTGTAGTATACCAAACCCAGAGCGGTTCTTTAGAATTAAAGGGAGACCATACACACCAAACAATTTGGGCCAACAGAATGCAAATGGCAGAAATTTTTGATGTAAACCCTCAAGCCATCAGCAAGCATATTCATAATGTATACAAAGACAATGAATTAGAAAAAACCGCAACTAGTTCCAAAATGGAACTAGTTCAAATGGAGGCCGGTAGAGAGGTGAGACGAAGTGTTGATTATTATAATTTAGAAATGATAATTTCTGTTGGGTACAGAGTAAACACTGTTAAAGGGACAAAATTTAGACAATGGGCAACACAAACATTAAAACAACACATTATTGAGGGTATTACCATCAACCAAAAGCGATTACATGAGTTGGGCAAAATGGTACAAATGATTGAGCAATCGGGTAAAATTGAAAACCTGCAGCTGCAAGAAGCCAAAGGGCTTTTAGATATCCTGAGCCATTACACGAAAAGTTTTGTATTGCTCAACCAATATGACAGCCACAATCTGCAAAACGGAAAGCTCAACGAAAACATCACTTACGAAATTCAATACAATGAAGCCAAAGACGCTATAGCCGAGTTGAAAAAGCAATTGGTAGCAAAAAAGGAGGCAACAGACCTGTTTGGCAGAGAAAAGGACAATGGATTTAAAAGTTCACTGCAAAGTATTGTGCAAACATTTGGCGGGCAATACCTCTACCCAAGCATTGAAGAACAGGCGGCACACTTGCTTTATTTTGTGATAAAAAACCACTCGTTTAACGATGGCAACAAACGCATCGGAGCGTTTTTGTTTATCTGGTTTTTAGAGAAAAATCGACACCGATTTAAGCAATCGGGAGAATTAAAAATCAATGACAACGCCCTTACCGCAATTGCCTTGTTGGTGGCACAAAGTGCGCCCGAAGAAAAAGAGTTGATGATACAGTTGGTTTGCCATTTGATAAAAGATAACTGACAAGGCAAACGAAGAAGTAAGCCAAACTATTTTGTGCCCAGTTCTTTCAGCTCTGTATCTATTCTGGTTACCTCTTCTCCTGTTTTTAGCTTAAAGTCCAGCAGCATGGCTTTAACGTTGTTTTGATAATCCGCTAGCTGTGTTATTATGGCGCTGTTTTCCTTTTCTATTCTCTCCAGCTTTCTTGTTAATTTAGCGCTGGGGTTGGGTGTGTTTTTTAGTTGTTTGATGAGCTTTTCGTTGGCAAGTATTCTTTTTTCTATTTCAATTTTGAAACCGCACCACTCATCAACGGGTTCCGCTTTTTTGATTTCGCGGTGCTTTTTAATGTGGTGAACCGACTTTTCAGCCACCACCTCATCCTGTTCCGGTAGCGACTTTTGTGCCTTTACCCGCTCATACGCTTCATCCGAGTGTTTCTCGTGCGATTCGCAGGCAAACAAGAAGAAGGCAACACAGGCAACAGGTATGATTCTCAGTAAAAAAAGGTAACGCATAGTAGTGTGGTTTATTAATTCAATTTATTTGGTTGGTGTTTTGGGTGCAGCAGGTTCTTTTGACCACTGTTCTAAAGTAAATATCTCCTTGTACGATTTTGGTTTAATTTTTAATCCGCCAGAGAAGGGGTGATCCAACAAAATAATGGTGAACAAAAACATTCCTACAAAAGAACCCAGCAGGCAGTTTAAGGCCACGTGCATGCGCTTGTGTTCTATATCCAGCAACATGGCACACACAATAGTAACCAGGGCGCCAAATATCATGGGAAACCACATAAAAGGAGGTATTTCAGTTTCCATTGAACTATAGCGCAGCCCGCGGTAGGTGGCCAGTTGGTTTAAGTGGTTAAACATCTCAGCCACCAGTTGCGTTTGGTAGGCATTTTTAGGGTTGAGGTGCTCCATTTTATAAAAAACCCGATTGAATGCTTCGGGGGTTTTTCGGCTGGGTTTCATTTGTTCCATGTTGGGGAACTCTTCATCCACCACATTGAACACAAAATCAAGGTAGCGGTTCATCAACCATTTTGATTCCACCGTATCGGGGTAATATTTGATGTCGCGGTACAGGCTCATGGCTGAGCTACCCTCTCTGCTTACGTTGCCTTTGGTTTCGTTTAACTGATCCCACACCACCAATACCACAAAGCTGAGCAGCAGGGCATAAAAACTGGCAATGGCCAAAAACAAAAAACCCGTTACCTCATTGTGCGAGCGGAGTATTTTTAGCGAAACGTGTTTTCGGAAATAGTAGGTTACCACACCGGCAAACAACGCACAAAACGAAACAATAAGAATAAAAAACAGCCAAACGGGTATTTGGAGCATGTAATAGGTGATGGCCATAGGTAGATTTTTAAAAGGAGGATGAAGGAGGTGTTGAGTTGAGCAAATATGGGTTGATTGAAGCTGTGCGACATTACATAAACCTCGGAATAAGTTATAGTTTTCACACTTTGTAGTGCTGAAAGATTGACGAGTTGCCCAAACAGCTAAGGGTTGAGTGCTTGTTTAAGAAGTAATGCTGCCTCGCCTGTTTTCTCCACAATTTTTTGTAAACTTGAATTGCGAAAAACCGTTGTATACTTTCCCGTATTGGGGATATATACTAAGGTTTGTAACGCATATAAGCAAGTTAGCAGCAATTGTAAGAAACATAACAAGACGAATGGAATTACCAAAACTTGAGATTTTAGATATTCTACAACAAGACGTTGAAGAGATATTTTCATCTCGACAAAAAAGTAAAGTTCTACATAAAACCAAGGACATAGACGCTTCTGGTGATGAAGTTGAAAACTCGGTAAGACGTGTAATAAGAAGAAAATTACCTCTCAAGTATTATGTTAGTCAAGGTCATATTGTAGACGAACTACTGCAAACCAGCAGCCAATTAGACTTAATTATTGCAGACAATATTGGTTCACCTGTATTATTCACAGCTGAAAATGGAACAGAATATTTCCCTTATGAATCAATCTATGCCTTTGCCGAGATAAAATCTACATACTATTCAAGCAAACACTATTTAAAGCATTTCATAGAATCGACTAAAAACACGTATGATTTCCTAAAGCGGAAAAACACTCCACATACTCAACTCACACAAGAAGCAGGTTTAGATTTTGGATCTGGAATTTCATTTCACGTACGGGACAATAGACCGTTTAAAAACCCGCTTTTTAAATTTATGTTTTTCGTTGACTCGAATGACTTTTCGATCGATGATTTTAAGGAATTACTTATAACAACTGACGATAAATATTTACCGAATTTGGTTGTTTTCCTTGACAAGGGTATTGTAGCAAAAGCAGTTATAGACAAAACAACAAATTCAAGCAGTATCGAGCTATTTCCCGAGTTTCTAGAAGACTCAAGGAAAAATGAATATGAGTGGTTATTTGTAGAGTTTAAAGATGAAAAATATAGGCAAGCCATAAACTTTTCATTTTTAAACTTTAGCTTAAACTTCCATTTAAAAAACTGTCTTCTTATGAGACCTGACCTTATGAATTACTTTGGTAAAATGTTTGCATACAATGAGCAGGTTATCAGATAGAACGACTACTGGTAACAGTACCCTCGCTATCCTGAGTTTGCAACTCAGGTTATTTCCATCAAAACTATAAACCGTTTGCTTTTACAGCATTTTATCACCAGTTTTACACTATAAAGTGTGAATGAGTTTTTACACTCTGATTTTAGCTGTTATCCAAACACGAATACCAATGGTTTATGATTAGTGTGATTAAACTTACATCGATTTCTATTCTTGTACTTCTGACAAAAAGTGTTTTCTCTCAAACAGACACAATTGTTGTTGACCAAACGTATAGAATAGTGGAGCGTTATCAGACAGGTCAAGTGAAATTGCTTGGGCAATTCAAAAATGACTGTGATGGCAAAAGTAAAAAGCACGGGCAGTTCATACTATTTAACAAAAACGGCCAACCGACCAGAACTAAAGCATACTGCCATGGACGCTTAATTAACAGAAAAATACTACTACTTAAGCACGGTAAATGGGGCGGATGCAGCGGGTTGGTTACACAGTATTTTATGGGCTTCAAGCGGTCAACTTTTCCTTTAGACCTAGCACCATGCATGTAGTAAGGCAACAGCTAATAGTCGTAAGTGGTGGTGGCCTCAGCGATTTTTAGTTGTAGACCAATAACTCTATATACTTGTTTTTACAGCTTTTTATCGCCAAATTTACACTGCAAAGTATGGATGAGTTTTCACACCCCAAACGCTACCTGCAACCATAAACAAGGACACAGCAAACGAAAGAAATTGAAACGAAGAGGAAAAATAATAGTATTGAGCTTGTTGCTTCTGCTTACAGTAGGACTAATTGCATTTACAACAACACAAAACTCAGTTGACGACCAAATTTTAGCATACACGGTTGATACTAAAACTCAAGACTTGCAACTCTATTGGAAAAATGAAAAAGGGGAAGCTCTGAAAAGCATTCAGAATTTAAAGAACTATGTTGAGAGAAAAAACTTGACTCTGACCTTCGCAATGAATGGCGGGATGTTTAACAAAGACCTTTCACCACAAGGGCTTTTTATTCAAAACAAACAGACACTTGCGGCTTTAGACACAGCGGATGGAAACGGAAATTTTTATCTAAAGCCAAACGGTGTTTTTTACATTACTGCTGACAACGTTCCAATTGTTTGCAAAACAACTGACTTCATGGACAACGGAAAAATAAAATTCGCAACCCAATCTGGACCAATGTTAGTTGTTGACGGACAAATTCATTCTGCGTTTAAGGATGGCTCAACAAATCTTAACATTAGGAACGGTGTTGGTATTTTGCCGGATAACAAAGTAATATTTGCCATGTCGAAGGCAGAAATAAACTTTTATGACTTTGCAAAATACTTTCAAAACTTAGGCTGTAAAAACGCACTATATCTTGACGGTTTTGTTTCAAGGGCATATTTGCCAGAAAAAAACTGGACACAAACTGATGGAAATTTTGGAGTAATAATTGGCGTGACAAAGAAGGAGAATAAACAATAAACTATTTTGGCTACCAACTTTAGCTGGACAAATGGACAGAAGACAAGAATTGCTTAACAAGATAAAGAGTAACGGCTTCCCTGACAAAGAAGTGGTCTTGACACTAGATGAGTTTTTTATAGGCAATAATGACAAAGGATCAATTGGAGTAAATCTTTATCCTGATCAACCTTCGCCAGCAACATTTTATGAAACGCTTAAAAGGCTCATTCAGTCAGGACAAGTTGAAAGAATTTACGTAAGAATTACTGATGTGGACGATACGGAATGGTTTTTCACAGACACGGTTTTCATAGTTGGAAAAATTGCACTTCAAAAACTACGACAAGAGGTTTCAGACCTTCATCCAACAGAAATTTATTCAGAATGGATGTATGGCTTACCAGCCAATCTCAGTGACATTTTTTCTAACAAGCAAGTTTATAGTTTATGGTGGGACTAGCTACAAAGACTAAAACAATCGCATTAATTTTTTTTGTTGTGCATTGCCTGCTTATACTATTCATTTGTGCGATATGGTATAGATACAATAGGAATTTATCAGAATATGGCGGAGAGATGGCGGACGGAATTTTTGGTATTGTTCTTTTGCTCTCGACAATATATTACTTCAGCTTTACAGTTTGGACATACAAGGTTTATAAAAGCCAATCTTTAAAAACAGCAGGACTTCAGCTTGGACTAATTTTCGTTTTCAGTATATTGACAGCAATTATTCTATTATTCAAAATATATTATTGATTACCAAAATGACCCTTCAGAAATCAACATAGCCTCCCAACGTTAGTAACATTTATTTTTAATAAAGCGCAATATGTTTTTTATTTACGGAAGAAAGAAGGCAAAAATTAAGTCGGCCACCGATTACATAGGTACCTGTTCAAGCTGTAATTCTATTGGACTTGAATTCGATATTTTC
>JAGPCK010000105.1 GCA_018058135.1 Bacteroidia bacterium
TTGCGCACACGCTCGTGTGTATCTCCGCCAAAAATATAATCCACTCCTTTGCACTCGGGTGAATTAGCCAAAGCAATCTGTTGCGATAAGCCTAAGTGCGATAGCATAATCAAATAAGCACACTGCTCATCGTTACGCAACACATCAACATAATGCGCCAGGTTTTCTTCCGGCTTGGTGTAAATAATTCCTTTGCTGTAATTGGGCGACTGACGAATGGGTACCAGCGGATCGGTGTAACCTAAAAAACCTATTTTGATTCCTGCCACATTCCAGATGTAATACGGATGAAAAATGAGTTCGCCTTTTTTGCCTTCTCCCAAATCATGGTACATATTGGCACACACCTTTGGCGCAGTGAGCGAACCCAACAACGTTTGCATGGCCTTTTTATAATAAATTACCTCCCAGTTGCCCGGCAGGTAAAGGTTATATCCCAGCTCATTGAGAATAGGAGCAATGGCCTTGCCGGTAGTTTTTACTGAAAGTTCACTGCCCTGAAACATGTCACCGGTATCTATCAGAAACGTGTTTTTATTCTTCTGTCTTTCTTTATTAAGGTAAGTGGCCAGGTGAGCATAACCACCGGTTTTACGAAATACCGCTTTGTTGTTTTCCCAAAATAATTCATCGTGCGGATGTACCTGACAGTGCACATCGGTAGTTTGTAGAATGGTAATAGTAACAGGTGAGTCGGAAGGTTTTCCATTCGAAGTCAACTGCTCACTTGTTTCTGAATCATCTCCATGAGCTAATAGCGGAGCACCCATTAACAAACTGCTGCCGGCACCCAAGGCACCGATAGTTTTAATAAAGTCCCTACGACTTGCTGCTGTTTTTTCCTGTCCGTTGTTTTGTTCGCTCATGTTAAAGGTCATTAAAAGTGATAGTTCAAAATTACATTATACAACGACATGTTTACCTTATTAAAAACATATTTATCGTCACTGTATGTTTTGCCCAAAGGTGCTTTGTAAACATACAAAAACTGAAGCTCCATGCCTTTTAAAAATCCTTTAAATCCGTACCTGACATCAGCATTAAACTGACTGTAAGAAGGTAAGGCGTATTTGTTAAGTGCGGTATTTTTTACATCAGGTAAATAAAAATGTCCGTAGCCCATGTCTGATTTTATACCGGCCTTTTTAAACGTTTTACTCCACACCACATTCAGGGCATCAGCATTTCCGAAGCCTTCGTTTCGTTCACGCGGCATAAAAGTAAAGAACGGATCACGTCCCCACTCACGTGGCATCAGGTACCTGCCTGTTCCTGCTATGTGATTGTAATTGGTCGTAATGGCCCACTTGTCTTTTTTAGCATAACCCAACCGAAATCCGTAAGTATACACCTCGTTGCTTTTTAACATGAACGTTTTGGTTTGGTCGGCATTGCCACCGTTATGAAGTGCTTGCTGAAAAATTACCTGCGCACCGGAAACCAATTGTGACGACTTATCAGAATTCATTCCCCATTCATTGTTTACCTGAAGCAGCGCTGTGTTAAATACATTATCCACATACAAATCCCACAACTGAACGCGGGTATTTTTTCCAAGTGTTTTGGTTACTCCCAAGTAAAACAAAACGTCTGATGAAACATTATTCGCATAGCCTGATTTGGTTCCATCGGGGTTAACACCTCCGGGATATACCCCAAAAGATTTGCCTATACCGTACCACTTCACAGTGCCACGGGGAGAGATGCCATACAACCAACCTGCATCTACCTTCAGGTTTTTTACCTGGTTCCATTCCACCACTGCGCCCTCTGCCAATGTAGGTCGCATGCGCCCATCCTGCGGATTGATAAACGGAGTTTTGATGTGTTGCTTGCCAAATTTTACAAATGATTTTTTATATGTATAGCGAATGTATAAATCCTCCAGACGATCCATGTCGCGGTGGTTTTTGGGATTCTCCATATCGAACAAGGCTATTTCGTATCGGTTGGTTAATCCTGTTGCTGCATCTTTGGTACTTAAATCAGAGGAGTGAATGTTGTAAATAAAAAATCCGCTGATGCCTACCTGAAAATTTTTGAATCTCCCTGTTTCATAACCGATGCCCATACCAAAACCATTGGCATAATAATCTGACAGTCCGGCTGCATTATCTGTGGCCATAAAGAAGTAGCGCGCATGACCGAAAAATTCTCCTTTGCGAAGAAACTGCTGAAGCGTTTTTGCATCGGTGGTATCGCGCTCATGCTCCGAGTAGTGAATGTACGGGTGATGCTGCGCCATTACTGAGAATGACAAGAAGAGACTGATGTATAAAAAAATCTTTTTCACTTAAAACCCTGCTTTAATATACGTCCAACCCTGTTCCTGCTTTAACACAATTTCTCCTATTCCCATCAGCACAAAATTCATGTCGGGTAATATGGCTTCTTTAGTTACCTCTCTTTCGCGCATGGAATTTTCACACGCAGTAAATACGATGCCGCGTTCTTTGAGTTTATATATTTCTTCTTTGTATTTGGTTTTTTCTGTAACCAGAAAATCCAGGCCCGGGCCGTGGCACACCACTTCTATCGCCACCGTATCGCCCCAACCATTTTTTAAGTTGTTCAACTGTTTTACCAGACTTTTATGCACCAACACATCGGCCGAGGTGAGCTGCATTACAATCTGATGTTTTTTGAATCGCTCTTTATTATTTTTCTGTGCAAGGGCGGTATTACTCATCCATAGGAGCAAAGCAGCCAGAGCAAAAAGTAGTTTACTTTTCATATCTGTGAAACTTAAATGTTGTATTTATTTCTTATTCTTTTTCATCGACTCCCTCTTTTCCTTTATGGGTGAGAAGGGGCCGTACTTGTGTTGTTGCGCTGAGAACCCGTCAGCAAAAGGTCCGAAGGGATGGTCTATAGGTTTGCCTGAAATGTTCGGCCAGTCTTTGCTCAAATCTTTCTGCGGACGTTCCTTACTGTTTACATATGCTGCCACGTCCCAGGCTTCTTCATCTGTAAGTTGAGGGGCATCGTGTGAAGCACCCAAAGGCATATTTGTTTTGACATAACCTGCAAACCGGGAAAGGCGGAAAAGTCCGGCTCCGTTGTTATAGCTGTTCTTTCCCCATAAAGGTGGAAAGGTGTAAGCCGTTTTTTCTGCATTCAAAATACCTGCACCATCTGCCTGGTGACAACTTTGACACTTTTGTTCGTAGATCAAAGCACCGTTTTTCGGGTTAGCTGCACGGTCTAGAAAAGGCAGTTCCCAAATACCACTGCCTGCAGGTTTTTCGCCATGAGTTACTCCTGTACCCAGCCATTTAATGTAGGCTACAATGGCCCTCATTTCTTTTCCCGTAGTATCGAGTGCCGTGCCGTTTAAACTGCGTTCAAAACAATCGTTCACGCGCTTGGGAATAGTTTCAATAGCACCGGAACGTTCTCTGAATTTAGGATATGTGGAATACACTGCAAAGTAATTATTACCCCAAGGTTTGGTACCGGCATCCAGGTGGCAGTTCTGGCAATTCATGCCGTTGGAAATGTGCATCACAGTTCCTTTAGGACCTAAATACGCAGAAGTAAATTGAATCAGTTCTTTGCCATACTTAACCAACTCCCCTTCTTCACCTGATGGAATTGTTGCCACATCCGGAGTTTTCCAAAGCGGTGTCTCAGGTGTTGTTGGTTGTGCTGTTACTGCTGCGTTTTCTTCTGATACCTGCGGCATATCATTAACCGAAAGTAAGATGCCTAACAAAAGCAAAATGCCCAGAACGTATGGTACTGCTTTTATCATTTTACTCGGTTGGCTTACCCTTACGTTTCCATTCTCCAATACCGTCTTTCAAATCATATATAGCGGCAAAACCTGATTCAGCAAGTTCACTGGCTGCTTGTCCGCTGCGGTTACCGCTTTGGCAATACAACAAGATTGTATTCGATTTGTCCAGTTGATTCATGCGCGTTGCAAAATCCGGAGCATAAATATCAATGTTTACCGCTCCTTTTAAATGCGCCTCAGCAAACTCCTGCGGAGTGCGTACATCAACCAAAATGGTGTTGTTCTCTTTCATCTTCTGCTCAAACTCATCTGCACTTATTTTATTTTGTGCATTGCAACTGCTCATGATGAAAGCGAAGATGGCTGCAAAAAATGTTATGTTAATTTTACTTTTCATTTTATCTCTTCAAAATTTACTTCTTTTACGTCCTGCTCTTTTATCTTTTTGTATTGAGGATAACCACAGCCACCAATCCCGCAACTTGAATTCAATACTCCCTGCACCAAAAGCACACCGCCTAT
>JAGPCK010000062.1 GCA_018058135.1 Bacteroidia bacterium
GGTGCGATAATACTCCACTATGAACCGGTAAAGTAACCAACCGACATCAGTACATAAAAAACATTTTGATATCATGGCAGAAATAAAGACCAAACAAACCAACGCAGATGTTCACGAGTTTATCAACTCCTTTGCGGATACGGAACAAAAGCGCAAAGACAGTTTTGATCTGTTACAATTGATGCAAAAAACTACAGGCTGTGAACCCAAAATGTGGGGCCCGTCCATGATTGGTTTCGGAAGTTTTCATTACAAGTCGGAAAGAAGCCGGCAAGAAGGAGACTGGCCGCTTGTTGGCTTCTCACCCCGCAAGTCTGCCATTTCGCTATACGTGTATACAGGAAGTGAACAACACCGGCATTTATTACAAAACCTGGGGAAGTTTAAAATGGGCAAGGCGTGCATTTACATTAAAAAACTTTCAGACATTGACCAAAAGGAACTCAAAAATCTGATGGAGGAAACCATTCGCTTTTTGAAAGCAAAGTATGGGGGAAGCAAATAAAGCGTTATTTCTTCTGCCTAATGACCCTTTAAACTTTCTAATACTCCTTTATTAAAACAGAATAAAATTTAGTATTATCGAAAAAACTTTTACCTAATCAATTTATTAATTTTAATTAGTATGAAATCTTTATCCCTCTCCAAACTCACTATCTTATTATTTACTGGACTGTTCTTTACCCTTGTCAGCTGCGAGCAACCCAAGCCAAACCTGCCGGAGAAGACAAAAACAGATGTGGAGACAGATCCGATGAATGATACTGTTTCAGTGCGTGGTTTCACCTATGCTGAGTTTGCCAGCAGTATAAAACTGACAGATTCTCAAACCGTGTTTCTTCCTCAACTTTGGGAGCTGTGGAAAGCAGAAAAATGGACCGAATTAGAAAAAATAATTAATCAACCCGGAGATACCTTAAACTATGGTTATCCTCCGGCAAATGGATTTATCAACATGGAACTGGTTACGTTACCCGTAGGCAAAACACTTGACAGATACGGTTATTTGGGAGGTAGTTTTGTAGCAGATGAAGGCGCATCCTTCGGGAGCAGGTCATTAAGAACAAGCAGCAGAAACGCTCCCTATTACACCTTTGTGGTAACAAAAGAAATTCCCGATGTAAGTGCTGGTAAATCTATCCCCTGGTTTGGTGAGCCGGGTATGGGCATGCAATACAACTTCGCTGATTCAATTGGTACATTAGTTAATCTGGGATACTTAAAAATTACAAAGAATGTTCCGGCTAAAAAGTGATTTTCACAAACACACCCTGTTTAGTGGCAGTGAAGAGGAATTAAAGGATAAAGTCTTTTATATAACCACTCAGAATTTTTCATTGAGATTTACTTCGTCTGACCTAAAGCCCTTTTTGCCTGATGATTTGAAACACTACATACAGGATGATTTGTTTGAGCAAATTTTAGTGAGCAAAGAATTTAAAAAAGGCAGGAGTGTACTGGGGCATTTTATTAATGCAAGTAAACTTACGGTATATTATATTCCTTTTAAGAATGAGCAGCAGCACACCCACCACATCTTGTTGCTTGCTTTTGGTGAAATCAATCCGGGGCATTTTATTTTAGAGCAAGAAGCTTTGCTGGAAGCGACAGATTAAGTACTAAGTATTGGGTATATCTCATTTGAGGCAAGCCGCATAAAAGAAGTTAAATGGCTTGTATAACCTGAAGCTAAAACAAAAAAGCCCAGCAATACTGCGGGGCTTTTTTTGTTATAACTATCAATCAACTAAATTATTCAGTACCTAATTCCAGGTATTTTAAAAACTCGTTGCGGGTTTGTGCATCCAGAAACTTACCGCTGAATTCGCTGGTAACAGTGCTGCTGGTTTCATCTTTAATACCGCGAGAAGATACACACAGGTGCTTGGCATCAATTACAACGGCTACATCTTCTGTTTGCAAAATCTGCTTTAGTTCGTTGGCAATTTGTACGGTCATGCGTTCCTGCACCTGAGGGCGGGCGGCAAAATAACGTACAATGCGGTTGAGCTTTGACAGACCAATCACCTTACCGCTGGAAATATAGGCCACATGTGCCTTACCAATAATAGGTACAAAGTGGTGCTCGCAGTTGCTGTAAAAACTGATGTGTTTTTCCACCAGCATTTGTTTGTACTGGTACTTGTTTTCAAAAAGTGATGCTTTAGGTTTATTAGCAGGGTTGAGGCCTTTGAAAATTTCTTTCACGTACATTTTGGCCACACGGTGCGGTGTACCACGCAGGCTGTCGTCATCCAAGTCAAGACCCAGTATGAGCATTATCTCGCGAAAATGTTTTTCAATCAGTTCTATCTTCAGGTCATCGTCTTTCTCAAAAGCATCTGCACGCAAAGGAGTATCTACAGCAGTACTCATGTGTTCTTCTCCCATTTCTTCAAACATCATTTTCTCATTCTCCTGAGAATTCAACGAAGTTTCTTTCTGTTTCATATAATGTAATGGTTAATGATAAGTTTTGTGGTAAACGTTTTCTGATGAGTTGCCAGATAACAATAGCAATATTCTCTGCTGTAGGATTGAGGTTCTTGAACTCATCCGTATCCAGGTTGAGGTTACGGTGGTCAAAACGTTGTTCTACTTCATCGTGAATAATGTCGCTCAGCAATTTCATATCAATGAGGTAACCGCTCACGGGGTCAACTTCACCCGTTACCTTTACCTGCAAATTGTAGTTGTGCCCGTGGAAGTTGGGATTATTACACAGCCCGAAAAAGGCTTTGTTTTTTTCCTCACTCCATTCAGCTACATGCAGTCGGTGGGCTGCGTTAAAATGTCCTTTTCGTGTTACGGATACTTTCATTTGTGATATAGAACAAGCATCAGGTAGTTTTGTTTAAACAGTTTAAGTTTTATTTAAACAAAATGCGTTACGCTCAAACTTATTTCTTCATTTAAAGTTACAATTAATATGCAAATAAAAGTAAAAACCCCTGTAAGAGAAAGCAGAAGTAAAGTTTGGTCAGCGTTTAACCGGGAACTTTTTCTCGCTTTGGCCCCGCCATACCCCAAAGTAGAGTTGCTGAGGTTTGATGGCTGTAGCGTTAACGATGAGGTACATCTGCTGTTAAAACTTGGTTTTGCTCAGTTGCCCTGGAATGCCAGAATAGTTGATGAAGGCTCTACAGAAACAACAACTTACTTTATAGACAAAGGAATTGTGCTGCCTTTTCCGCTTCAGAGCTGGGTTCACGTGCACTTGATTGAGGACAATGGCGCAGGTTGCACCATAACTGACGAGGTAACCTTCACCACAGGCAATGGGTTGGTTGATTTGTTTATATATCCGTTTTTATTCCCCACTATCTATTTCCGAAAGTTTATTTACCGCAGAATATTTAAATACTGATTTTCAGAGCCTTGTTGTTTTTGTGTAATATTTCTGTTAAAAACTTAAACAAAACTTTCATGATAGGAATTTTCAACTTACATTTGTTTAATCAAATTAACAAAAAGTTAAACATTATGCAAGCAGCTGAATTCGATAAAATGGTTACTAAGGAGGCATCATCACTTCGCCAATATGCTTACCAGCTTACCCGCAACGTAGAGGATGCACATGACTTGGTTCAGGAAACCATGTTGAAGGCATTTACCTATAAAGCGCGTTTTCAGGAGGGCACCAACCTGAAGGGATGGTTGTATACCATCATGAAAAACAGTTTTATTAACAACTACCGCAGGTTAGTAAAGCGAAATACGTTTATTGACAGTACCGACAATACGTACTATTTAGATTCCATGGCACATGCAACGGCCAACAGCAGCGACCACAAATTTGTGATGCGCGACATTGAAGCGGCCATTGAGCAGTTACCTAAAGATTTGAGAAAAACCTTTACTATGAACTACAGCGGTTTTAAGTACCACGAAATATCTGAGATTTTAAATATTCCCATTGGTACCGTAAAAACACGGATATTCGTAGCGAGAAGAATTTTACGCGGGCAACTCAAGAATTACGGAGACGCTTTTGGATTAATGGAAAGTTAATATAGTGAACAAAAAAAGAGTTGTAGTAATAGGAGCAGGATTTGCCGGACTTTCCACAGCTTGTTATCTGGCTAAAGCTGGTTATAGAGTTACGGTGTTGGAGAAAAATGATTCAGCGGGGGGAAGAGCACGTGTTTTTGAATCAAACGGATTTGTATTTGACATGGGGCCCAGCTGGTATTGGATGCCTGATGTGTTTGAAAAATTCTTTGCTGATTTTGGCAAGAAGGTAAACGACTATTATCAACTGTTGAGACTAGACCCATCTTATCGCGTTGTATTCAGTAAAAACGATGTGTGGGATATACCGGCAGATTACAGTGCTTTCCGCAACATGCTGGATGCCATTGAACCCGGGGCCGCAGTAAAGTGTGACGCTTTTTTGAAAGAAGCAGCCTACAAATATGATGTGGGTGTGAATGATTTGGTGTACCGCCCATCGCAATCCCTTATCGAATTTTTTGACTGGCGTTTGGCCAAAGGAGTTTTTCGTTTGGATGTATTTACGTCCATGAGTAAGCATATACGCAAGTATTTTAAAGACCCGCGCATCATTGAACTGATGGAATTCCCCGTATTGTTTTTAGGTGCTACACCTCAAAATACTCCGGCCCTCTATAGTTTGATGAACTTTGCCGACATTAAACTAGGTACCTGGTATCCGATGGGAGGGATGCATAGCATAATAAAGGCTATGCACAGTTTGGCCATTGAACTTGGGGTTAATTTTATATTTGGTGAGGCCGCCAAAGGATTTGATATCACCGGAAAGGATGTTGTTTCTTTACGCACCAATACCAATAAGCTGAATGCAGATGCAGTTGTTGCCTCTGCCGATTACCACCACATTGACCAACAGCTGTTACCTAAAGAATACAGCAACTATACGCCTGAGTACTGGGATAGCAGAGTGATGGCTCCGTCCTCACTTATTTTCTACTTGGGTGTTGACAGGAAACTGAATAACCTTCAGCACCACAACTTATTTTTTGACGAGGATTTTACACAACACGCCCACCAGATTTATGAAGATCCTGCGTGGCCAGATAAGCCTCTCTTTTATGTGAGTTGCCCTTCCAAAACAGACCCAACTGTTGCGCCTGAAGGCATGGAGAATTTATTTGTATTGGTGCCCGTAGCTCCTGAACTCCATGATAGTGAAGAGATAAGGGAAAAGTATTACCACATGGTGATGGAACGATTAGAAGCCCTTACTGAACAGAACATCCGGCAGCATGTAATTTACAAACGCTCATACGCCCACAATAACTTTGTTCAGGATTACCACTCATTTAAAGGCAATGCTTACGGATTAGCCAATACCTTAAAACAAACAGCCATACTAAAACCAAGTCTTAAAAACAAAAAGTTAAATAATCTGTTCTATTCTGGTCAGCTTACTGTTCCCGGTCCGGGTGTTCCGCCTTCCATCATATCGGGAAAAGTAGTGGCACAACAGGTTCATCAAATGTTTAATCAATAAGGCTATGGAAATTCAACAACACCTTCAACTGTTCGACAAAGTTTGTGAAAAATGCAGTCACGTTATTACGAGCAGTTACTCCACATCCTTCAGTTTAGGTATATTGTGTTTTGACAAAAAGTTCAGCGCACCTATCCGTGATATCTATGGGTTCGTTCGATTTGCGGATGAGATTGTAGATACCTTCCACGGGCATGACAAACAAAAACTGCTGCATGAGTTTCGTGATGAGGCTTATAAAGCCATTCACAATGGCATCAGCCTCAATCCGGTTTTGCATTCGTTTCAACTGGTTGTAAATAAATACAGCATCCCGCATGAATTGATTGATGCTTTTCTGTTCAGCATGGAAATGGACCTCACACATGAGAAATACCGCGAAGAGGAATACAATAAATATATATTCGGTTCAGCCGAAGTAGTAGGGTTGATGTGCCTGAGAGTATTTTGTGAGGGTGATGAGGAGAAGTACAACAGTCTGGTGGAACCGGCCAAAAAACTGGGTGCAGCTTTCCAGAAAATAAATTTCCTGCGCGATTTGAAATCAGATTACTGGGAACGCGGACGTGTGTATTTTCCTTCAGTGAAAATGAACGAAAACTTTGATGCTGCCATGAAACGCACCATTGAAGAAGACATTGCACGTGATTTTAAATCGGCTCTGTCGGGGATTAAAAAATTACCTGCGGGCAGTAAATTGGGAGTGTATATAGCATATATTTATTTTTATGCGCTGTTGGGTAAAATCAGGCGTCTTAATCCCGATACCTTATTGAATAAAAGGGTGAGTGTTTCAAGCGCTCAAAAGTTTTACCTGTTTACATTTTCTTATCTGCGCTATCGTTTAAATCTGTTGTAATGCGCAGCTTTTTTTTACTTATATGTTTATGTGTATTCACTCGAAGTTATGCGGGTGGAGATGTAGATGTTAATTTTCTGCGGCAAGAGTACTACAAGTGTGTATCAGATGCCGACAGAACCTATACACTACACCATAAGTTGGTGGCATTAAAGTCAAATAAACCTTTGGTAATTGGTTTTATAGGTGCTTTGGAAGCACTTAAGGCCAAACACGCCTGGAATCCGTACAAAAAAATGGAACATTTGAATGCGGCCATTGTTACCTTGGATAAAGCGATTAAAGCAGAGCCTGACAATATTGAAATACGTTTCCTACGTTACACCGTGGAGTATTTTGTGCCGGCATTTTTGGGCTACAGCAAACATATCGCTGAGGATAAACAGGTAATTATTTCCGGCATTCAACAGCGTAAGTTTACCGCTCAGGAAGTGTTTCTGGTAGAAAATATCATAAAATTTTTCGAAGAGCGTAAGGAATGCAATCCTTCTGAATTAGTTTTGATGCGAAATGCATTGAAGCAGTAAATGTACACCTACCTTTTAATTAACTTTTTTACGATATTATTTCCTGTCGTTTTCTCATTTGAGAAAAAGGTAAGGTTTGTTACCCTCTGGCGTTTTGTGTGGCCGGCCATCATAACCACCTTGCTCATTTTTGTAGTATGGGATCATTTCTTCACCATTTGGGAGGTATGGGGCTTTAATCCGAAATATATTTCAGGGATACTATTGTGGGCATTACCGCTGGAGGAAATCTTGTTTTTTGTTACAGTACCTTTTGCCTGCCTTTTCCTGTATGCTGTGCTCAATTTTGTGGTAAAAAAAGACATCCTAAGGTGGGTAGCACGCCCGTTGGGTATAGTGCTTATGCTGTTTTGCATCTGGCTTATTTTTCAGTACCCCGATAAATTGTATACATCGGTTGCGGCACTTTTTGCTGTTACCTTGCTCAGTTGGCACCACGTATTTTTTCCAAAGCCGTGGTTGGGGCGATTCTGGCTCACTTACATCGTGTGTTGTATTCCTTTCTTTGTTGTGAACGGAATTTTAACTTCGTTGCCGGTAGTAACCTACAACAGTGAATTTATTTTGGGTATTCGCTTGCATACTATTCCTGTGGAAGACTTAATATATCAACTTGATTTGCTGCTGTTAAATGTAACACTGTATGAAAAGCAGAAAACGTATCAAAGAGGATAAAGCCGTTGTAATAGGAGCGGGATTAGCAGGCTTGGCTGCAGCCATTCGACTGCGGGCCAAAGGTTATCAGGTAACATTGATTGAAGCCTCGGCCCATCCGGGAGGAAAGGCAGGGGAATTGTGCAAAAACGGTTTTCGATTTGATACCGGCCCTTCACTTTTTACACTGCCTGAACTGGTAGATGAGTTGTTTGTACTGCACGGCAAAAATCCCAGAGAATATTTCTCCTACCAGAGTTTGCCCTACAGTTGCAAATATTTTTATGAGGACGGTACCGTTATCAATGGTCACCAGGATGCTATTGCGTTTGCTGAGGAAGTCGCGTCTAAAACAAAAGACACCAAAGATAGTGTGCTGAAATTTCTGAGGTACAGTGCCCGCATTTACGACCTAACCTCCAATGTGTTTATATTTAATTCGCTGCACCGCTTTAAAACCTACCTCACCTCTGATGCCTTTCATGCGTTTTTTAATCTTCGGAAACTGGACACCTTTCGCACGATGAATAAGGCCATTCGCAAGTTTTTTAAAGATGAGCACACCATTCAATTGTTTAACCGTTACGCCACATACAACGGCTCCAATCCTTACAAGGCTCCTGCTACATTAAACGTTATTCCGCATCTGGAGCACAACACGGGCACCTGGTTTCCCAAAGGTGGTATTTACACCATTCCCAAAGCTTTGGAAAGTTTGGCCCGCCATGTGGGTGTACGTATTCTTTACAACGCTCCTGCAAAAGCTATACATACCTCAAAAGGTAAGGTAGTTTCAGTAGAAGTGAATGATGAAAACCTGCCGGCTGATGTAGTGGTGAGTAATGTAGATGTGTACAAAACATACCGACATTTACTCAGCGAAGAAAAGCAACCGGAAAAACTTTTACAGCAGGAAAAATCTACTTCGGCAATTATTTTTTACTGGGGCATGAAAGCCCGTTTCCCCGATGTGGAAGTACACAACATTTTGTTCAGTACACAGTATGAAAAAGAGTTTGCGGCCATGCACAACGGAGAAGTTTCAGACGACCCTACGGTGTACATTTATGTGAGTTCTAAAGTTGAAGCTGCCGATGCTCCTCAAGGACAGGAGAACTGGTTTGTGATGATTAATGCACCACATAATAGTGGACAGGATTGGGACGAATACATAGCTGAAGCACGTAAAAATATTCAGGATAAAATACAACGCACATTGGGCATTGCAGTGAGTGATTACATTGTGTGTGAAGAAGTGCTGGATCCCCGGGGCATTGAACTGAATACCGGTTCTCATTTGGGGGCTTTGTACGGCAATGCTTCCAACAGTAAGTATGCGGCTTTTATGCGTCATGCCAATTTTAGTTCGCACATTGAAGGTTTGTACTTTTGCGGAGGCAGTGTGCACCCTGGCGGAGGTATTCCGCTTGTACTGGCTTCAGCAAAAATTGTTGCCGATTTGATTGATGAGGACAACAAATGATTACAACCCGCCACCATTCTTTTGCCCGATTACTTTTTGCTCCATACCTCCGTTATCTTTTTCGAAAGCATTTCCATCGGTTGAATATTCCTGCCTCGGTTGAGGGATTGGAGCAAGGCAAGAGTGTATTATTAATTGCTAATCACTTTAGCTGGTGGGACGGTTTTTTCTGGTACCAGGCGAATAAATTAGTGTTTCGGAAAAACTTTCACATCATGATGCTGGAAGAACAGTTGGAACGTTTTTGGTTTTTCAAATACCTGGGTGCTTTTTCGGTGAAGAAAAACTCGCGCTCGATGTTGGAGTCATTGGAGTATGCTGCTGATTTGTTGCAGCAGCCCGATAATCTGGTAGTGATTTTTCCGCAGGGTGAAATTGAAGTACCCTGGATACGCCAGATGAACATGGGAAAAGGAGCAGAGCACATTTGGAAAAAAGCACAGGCCAAAGCTCAGTTAGTTTTCGGAGTGGTATTAACGCATTACGGTGCCGAGCCAAAACCCACGGCAACATTTTATATGCAACTAGCGCAAAAGACTACTGCCTTTGCCGACTATTACCACAAAGTGTTGCAACAAGCAGAAACGGATTTACGGGAAGAGTAAGCTGGATTACTTTGTAGTAGCAGTAGTTTGTCCCAGTTCAGTAACTCCGCCCGATACAATAAATTTCATGAGATCAGCAGAGTTGGCGGTGATGGGTTTTACTTTGTCTTTGGGTACCACGTACATTTCACCTGTAAGTGCATAGGAGAGCGGAAAATACACAGCGATGTAACCTTCAATACCTAACTTAGTTAAATCCTTTTGAGTAATAAAACCCAATTTACATACACCTGAACTGCTCACTTCCACCATCACCGCTTCGGTAAACTTTTTCTTATCTCCCACAAAGGCTTCAATAAAATCTTTTACAGAAGTGTATACAATCTTAATGAATGGTACTTTAGAGAGTAAATCATCCAGCAGGTCGAGCAGGTTACTGAACATTAACTTGCTTCCTACATAACCTAAAATTGTAATCACAGCCACCATAATCAGTATACCCATGCCGGGTATGTCAATATGGATCATGCTGTCAACAGTGGTATCCACCCAAATAATGGCTGAACTCAATACCAGATAGGTGAGGGCCAGCGGAACAATAATGAGCAAGCCCTTAATAAAGTAGTTAACCAGTATACGAAAACGACTACGTGCTGAACGTTGCAGGTTTTCTTTTTCAAATTGCATCATGAGCCGGAAGATTTAAATTCATATCCGATATCGGTACGGTAATATTTACCTTCAAATTCAATTTTTGCAGCGTTGGTGAGTGAGTTGTTTAATGCTTCTTCAAGATTCTTACCATAAGAAGTTACAGCTAAAATGCGTCCGCCATTGGTAACAACTTCACCCGTGTTATTTTGGATGGTGCCGGCATGAAAGAGCATGGAGTTTTCGCATCCTTCAAAACCACTCATTACTTTTCCCTTTTCATACTCACCGGGGTAACCTGCAGCTACCAGCATTACAGTAGTGGCACATCTTTCATCCGTTAGTAATTCCTGCGTATGCAATTGTTTATTTCCGCAAGCCACAAACAAGTCCACTAAATCATTTTTAATGCGGGGCAGTACAACTTCTGTTTCAGGGTCACCCATGCGGCAATTGTATTCAATTACCATGGGTTCGCCACCCACGTTCATCAATCCGATAAAAATAAATCCTACGTAATCTATGCCTTCTTGTTGAAGTCCTTTTAACGTAGGGAGGGTCACCTGTTCGGTTACTTTATTCAGGAAATTTTCATCAGCAAAAGGCACAGGGGAAACAGCTCCCATGCCACCGGTGTTGGGTCCGGTATCGCCTACACCAATGCGTTTGTAATCTTTGGCTGAGGGCAGTGTAACAAAACTTTTCCCATCGGTAAGCACAAAAACAGAAAGTTCAATACCATCCAGAAATTGTTCTACCAAAACCTTTTTACTGGCATCGCCAAAACGAGCTTCCTGAATAAAGGAAGTAAACTCCTGAATGGCCTCTTCACGGCTTCCGCAAATAACTACCCCCTTACCGGCTGCCAGTCCGTCAGCCTTTAGTACGATGGGTAAACTGTGGTTGTTCAGATAATCAATACCTTGTGTAAACGAATCGGCATCAAACGTTTTGGCAGTTGCAGTTGGAACACCATATTTCACCATGAACTGCTTGGAGAAATCTTTACTTCCTTCCAGTTGCGCTCCTTTGGCATCCGGGCCTATAAACGGTATGTTTCTGAGGTCATTCTCAGCGGCAAAGCTATCGCGCAATCCTTTTACCAGGGGTTCTTCGGGGCCCACTATCACCAGGCCTATATTTTTTTCCCGACAAAGATTTTTTAAGCCTTGCTGGTCGTTAACTGAAATATTGACATTAGTGCCGCACAAAGCTGTTCCGGCATTGCCCGGTGCGATGAAAAGTTGTTCACATTTAGGGCTTTGTGTAAGTTTCCAGGCAAATGCGTGTTCCCTGCCTCCGGAGCCTATCAGTAGTATGTTCATGCCTTTTTGTGCTTGGTAAGGTTATTGACTATCAACAAGGCACAAAAGTAGCAATACAGGGAAAGTATTTTTATATTATTTTTACAGCCTTACAAAAAAGATTAAGCGAGATATATAGCGCATCATGTTAAATTACATCGTACAAGGATTATCCAAAATTTTCGGCAACAAGTCAGATCGTGACGTAAAGGAAGTGCAACCTATCGTGGAGCAGATTAATGCTCACTTTGCAACTTACAACAAATTAACCAATGATGAATTACGAGGAAAGACTATCGAATTCAGAGCACGCATCAAAGAGTCTTTATCAAAAATAGATAGTGACATAGCTGCGTTGAATGAGCAGTTGCAGGCCGACCCCGAAATGGATTTGGGCAAGAAAGAAGACCTTTACAAACAGGTTGATAAACTGAAGAAGACCCGTGACGAGGAATTGGAGGTTGCGCTAAAGGACCTTTTGCCTGAAGCTTTTGCTGTTGTAAAAGAAACTGCCCGCAGGTTAACCGAAAATAAAATACTTGAAGTTACCGCTACCGATTTTGATAAAAACCTGGCTGCAGCACGTAAAAGTTTTGTAAGCATTCAGGGCGATAAAGCACTTTGGAAAAACTCCTGGGATGCTGCCGGTACTGAAGTGGTTTGGAACATGGTGCATTATGATGTACAGCTGATAGGTGGTATTGTATTGCACTCCGGTAAAATATCTGAGATGGCCACAGGTGAAGGAAAAACACTGGTGTCTACTTTGCCGGCTTACCTCAATGCACTTGCAGGACTCGGGGTTCACATAGTAACAGTGAATGATTACCTGGCTCGAAGAGACTGTGAATGGAACGGACCATTGTTTCAGTTTCATGGCATTAGTGTAGATTGTATTGACTATCATCAACCCAATTCACCACAACGCAGACAAGCTTATTTAGCTGATATCACCTACGGAACAAATAATGAATTCGGTTTCGATTACCTGCGTGATAATATGGCGCGCGATCCGGAAGATTTGGTTCAGCGTAAACATCATTTTGCTATGGTGGACGAAGTGGATTCTGTATTGGTGGATGATGCCCGTACGCCTTTAATTATTTCCGGTCCTGTACCCAAGGGTGATGACCAGATGTTCCATATCCTGAAACCTCGTATTGAACGTTTGGTGGATATGCAGAAGCGTTACATCAACACCGCATTAACTGATGCTAAAAAACTGATTGAATCAGGCAATGATACCGATGGAGGTATGGCCCTGTTACGTGCTTACCGTGGTTTACCTAAAAATAAAGCCTTGATTAAATACCTGGGTGAATCAGGTGTGAAAGCAGTTTTGCAAAAGACAGAAAACTTCTACATGCAAGACCAGCAAAAAGAAATGCACAAGGTAGATGCTGAATTGTTTTTTGTAATTGATGAAAAAAATAACTCCATTGAACTAACTGAAAAAGGTATTGAAACCATTACCAGCAACGGTGAGGACCCTGCGTTTTTCATTATGCCCGATGTGGGATCAGAGATAGCCGAAATAGAACGCGCCAACCTGAACGAAGAAGATAAACGTAACCGTAAGGATGAACTGATGCGCGATTTTGCAGTTAAATCAGAACGCATTCATACACTTCAGCAATTACTTAAAGCCTATACATTGTTTGAAACAGATGTGGAATACATTGTTCAGGATGGTAAGGTGAAAATTGTTGATGAACAAACAGGTCGTATATTGGATGGCAGACGTTACAGTGACGGATTACATCAGGCCATTGAAGCCAAAGAAAATGTAAAAGTAGAAGCGGCTACACAAACTTACGCTACGGTTACTTTACAAAACTTCTTCCGTATGTACCACAAACTTGCTGGTATGACCGGTACAGCGGAAACAGAAGCAGGTGAACTTTGGGAAATATACAAACTGGATGTGGTGGTTATTCCCACCAATCGCAACATCATTCGTAAGGATGAAGACGATAAGATATACAAAACCAAGCGGGAGAAATACAATGCCGTTATTGACGAGATTGTTGGCTTAACAGAAAAAGGTCGTCCGGTATTGGTGGGTACCACTTCGGTAGAAGTATCAGAATTGTTAAGTCGTATGTTGAATCTGCGTAAGATTAAACACAATGTATTGAATGCAAAACAACACCAACGTGAAGCCGATATTGTAGCGGAAGCCGGACAAGCCGGAACAGTAACCATAGCCACCAACATGGCCGGTCGTGGTACAGATATTAAGCTGGGAACAGGAGTTAAAGAAGCCGGAGGTTTGGCCATCATCGGAACTGAGCGTCACGAGTCGCGCAGGGTTGACAGGCAGTTACGCGGTCGTTCAGGTCGTCAGGGTGATCCGGGTTCATCTCAGTTTTTTGTTTCACTGGAAGACGACTTGATGCGTTTGTTTGGTTCAGAGCGTATTTCGAAAGTAATGGACCGTATAGGTTTGCAGGAAGGGGAGGTGATTCAACACTCGCTTATTACAAAAAATATTGAACGCGCACAAAAGAAAGTAGAACAGAATAACTTCGGCATTCGTAAACGTTTGCTGGAATATGATGACGTGATGAACTCACAGCGTGAGGTGATTTACACCAAACGTAGAAATGCCCTGTTCGGAGATAAACTTGCATTGGACATCAACAACATGTTGTATGATTTGTGCGAAGAGTTGGTAACGGAATTTGCTTCCTATACCGAATTCAAAATGGAGATACTCCGTTTGATGGCATATGAAATTAAAATGACAGAAGCGGAGTTCAGCAAAGGCAAACCTGAACAGCTTGTTCAGCAGTTGTTTGATGAATTACTGGAACAGTACCACCACAAGAGCAATCATATTGCTGAAATGGCCTTCCCTGTGGTGAAAGAAGTATTTGAAAACCGTGGCAGCCAGATTCAGTTTTTAGGTGTTCCGTTTTCTGATGGGGTGCGCAACCTGCAAATGGGGGTTGACCTGAAGAAAGCTTATGATTCCAAAGGAAAAGAAATCATACATGCCTTTGAAAAGTTTGTTTCATTAGCACTGATAGATGATGAGTGGAAAGAGCATTTACGTGAGATGGATGATTTGAAACAATCAGTTCAAAACGCAGCATTGGAACAAAAAGACCCGTTGCTTATTTACAAACTGGAATCTTTTAACTTATTCAAATCACTGTTGTCTCGTGTAAATAAAGATGTGTTGTCCATGTTGTTTAAGGGTTACATTGTCACCCAGCAACCAGATAATTACAGGGAGGCAAAACCCTTGCCCAAGCAGGATA
>JAGPCK010000063.1 GCA_018058135.1 Bacteroidia bacterium
GCTGAAAGTGACCGCCTGTTTCCGGGCAGTGTTTTAAAACCCAAGTTTGATTACCTGGGTGTGTTGTGTGTGGCACGTGATATTCCGGTAGACAGTTTCAAGATTTCACTCAACGGCATCATCAGTACCTACCCCGGACATGATGTGGCCAAAAACGCCAAAGAACTGCTGGAGATCATGACGGCCATTAACCAAAGGCGCATTCAGGATTCTATTAAAGCTTTGGCACCAAAAGATACTTTGCAAAATAAAAACTCCAAATCATTTGAATTCAGCGGTGCGGAAGAGAAGCATTTTTATGCCGTGGTGCTGCCCATTAAATCAGTTCCCATAGGAGATTTAAAAGTGAAAGTAGCTGATTACAATACTGAATTTCATGAGCTGGAAAGGCTGCAAATAAGTGCACTTATACTGGACGACCGTAACCAGATTTTTGTGGTGAAAGAATTCTCCAACGATAAAAAAGCCATGAGCTACCTCAAGGAGTTTGAGGAGACCAACAAGATTTTCCAGATAATGGGGGTAACTGAGTACAAACATTTCATCATTTCTTCTGCTAACTTTGTAAAGTTGTTGCGGACAAAAAATTTAGAGGAGTACCTCGACAGCTATCAGCAAAAATTTAAATAGTGAGTTTCATCAACTGGTTGTATCAAAAAGAGTTTAAACGTATCCTCATTGCGTTCTGGATAGTGTTTATGCTGGGTTGTGTGTTGATAGGTGTGTTCTTTTATGGTGTAAGCAAAGAGTGGTTTGGCCCATTGCCCAAACTGGAAGAACTGGAGAATCCTAAAAATGCATTGGCCTCAGAAGTCATCTCGTCTGACGGGGTTACTATGGGAAAATACTACCTGCAAAACCGTTCCAATGCCACCTTTAGTGAACTTAGCCCCAACCTGGTTAACGCGCTTATAGCTACCGAAGACATTCGTTTCTACGAGCACAGCGGTATTGATATGCGCGGTACATTCGCCATTGTGTTTTATACTCTCACCGGAAAAAACAGAGGCTCCAGTACCATCACCCAACAGCTGGCCAAAAACCTCTTCGGGCGACCAAAAGATCCTTCTCTGTATGAAAAAGTTTTAATCAAATTTAAAGAGTGGGTAACCGCAGTTAGATTAGAACAACGCTACACCAAAGAAGAAATCATCACCCTGTATTTTAATACCGTTCAGTTCTCCGGCAATGCTTACGGTATAAAAGCCGGGGCCAAACATTTTTTCAATACCACCCCTGATCAACTAAGTATTCCTGAAGCGGCCATGCTGGTGGGTGTGCTCAAAGGCATTACCATGTATAGTCCGGTGAAAAACCCTGAACGTGCCCTGAGCAGGCGTAACACCGTAATGCAGCAGATGAAAAAATACGAGTTCATCACTGCCGCTGAATTCGATAAGTTAAGCGATACACCCATTTCACTTTCACTTACTGATGATGACCACAACGAAGGGTTGGCTACTTACTTCAGAGAATTTTTGCGCATGCAAATGTTGGATTGGTGTAAAGAAAACGGCTACGATTTATACAAAGACGGCTTGCGTATTTATACCACCATTGACTCGCGCATGCAACAGTATGCTGAAAATGGTGTTACCCAGCGCTTGGCTGAATTACAAAAAGCATTTTACAACCATTGGAAAGGTCGCGTGCCCTGGGGTAAATTTACTGAGCTGATTGATTTAGGCATGAAACGTTCTGAACGTTACATGGATCTTAAACGCAAGAAAGTATCGGAGGCAGAAATACAACGCATATTTAATACTCCGGTGCGCATGAAAGTTTTCAGCTGGCAGGGAGAAAAAGACACCACCATGACTCCGCTGGATTCCATCAAGTACTACAAATATTTTTTACTGAGTGGCTTTATGTCCATGGAACCTAACACGGGCCACATCAAAGCCTGGGTAGGCGGACCCAATTATAAATATTTCAAATACGACCACGTAAACGTTGAATCAAAACGACAGGCTGGTTCTACGTTTAAACCGTTTGTGTACACACTCGCTATCGACAATGGGTATTCTCCTTGCTTTAAAGTACCCAACCTGCCGGTAACCTTTGAAGATTATGATAACTACACACCCAAAAATGCTGATGGCAAAGAAGGTGGTGAAATGACCTTGTACAGAGGCTTACAAATGTCGGTGAACAACATTGTGATGTATGCCATGAAACAACTGGGACCCGAAGGACCAAAATCAGTGATTGATTTAGCCGGTCGCATGGGAGTAACCAGTAAGATGGAGCCCTACCCTTCCATTGCGTTGGGCGCAGCGGATATGTCGGTTTACGAAATGGTGGGCGCTTTTGCCACTTTTGCCAACAAAGGTGTGTGGACCGAACCCATTTACATTACCCGCATTGAAGATAAAGACGGCAACATCATCAAAGAATTTGTACCCCGTCAGGTAGAAGCCATGAGCGAACAAACCGCTTATGTAATGTGCAAAATGCTGGAGCGTGTGGTGTTGCACGGTACAGCAGCTAAGCTCCGTTACTTCTATCAGGTAACGGCCCCTACAGGTGGCAAAACAGGTACCACACAAAATAACTCTGATGGTTGGTTCATTGGTATTACGCCTAACCTGGTCTCCGGCTGTTGGGTAGGTTGTGAAGACCGTGCCGTGCATTTCCGTTCATTGGATTTAGGTTCAGGTTCCAACATGGCTATGCCCATGTATGCTTACTACATGAAACAGGTGTATGCAGATTCGTTGCTGGCATTACCACAAAATCCGTTCTCTCCTCCGTCCACACCGCTCACCATGGAAATCAATTGCGATAACTACAGCGACTCTGAGCAGGAGAAAATTAATTTTATTGAAGAGTAAAAAAAACTTTTCCGTTTCCATTTGAGAATTTCAATATTGTTGCCCGTTAATGCTATAATCGCTAAATTTGTATAAACAAGACTGCTATGGATGAAGTTATTTTTTTAGTTCAAGGGAGTGATGAGGGTGGTTATACTGCACAGGGAATAGGCACTTCAATCTTCACAGAATCCGAAACACTTGACGACTTACGGCAAGCTGTAAAAGACGCAATCCGATGCCATTTTGATGAGAACAAACTCCGGTTGGTTCTATGGACATGACATAAAAAACCACCCTACTCTTCCAATAACTAATAACCAATAACCAATCCCCCAATAACCCTCTTAAAGGCTCAACGCCTCCAGTAAATCATTTACCGAAGAGAAATCCCGCAGGCCCACACGTTCTTCATCGCCTGCAGTTAAGCTGATGGCATAGGGCTGGCAATCGGTAATCAACTGTTGTATTTCTGCGATGGACATGTCGGAAGGAATGTCAACAATCACGCGGTAGTTGTGGCAGCATTGTCTCAACGTCTCTGGGTTTGGCCAGGAAGTTATTTCAATCAAATCTCCTCCCTGCTCCGGCAAACCATCTGTAATAATGCACCCGGGTTGCAAGGCATCTTTAACTGTTTCATAATCCTGTGCACTCAACTGCACCATGTCTATCTCCAGCATGGCGCATATCTCATTGATGTTGGCAACAGGTTCGTTGGCAAATTCAGCCACTATTTGTGGTCCGGAGATCCAGCCCATCATTTCTTTGGCCAGTGCGGGCGAAATAAATCTTTCCTGCTGTTCATCAAAACAAAAACTGATAAAATCAAATCCTGCTGCTGCGGCATAGCGGGCATCGCTTAAATTTGTGATGCGGCTCAATTTGATTCGGGTAGAATATAACATGCCGCAAAGTTGCACAAACCATGAAAACAAACGAAACGCAATCTTCTTTTTTTGATAATGTTTATGCCGTGGTGCGTTTAATACCCAAAGGACGGGTAACCAGTTACGGTGCCATTGCCCGTTATCTGGGGGCTGCACGCTCAGCCCGCATGGTGGGCTGGGCCATGAACAATGCCCATGCCGTTGTGCCTCCCATTGCGGCTCACAGGGTAGTAAACAGTGCGGGATTGCTCACCGGAAAAGCGCATTTCGGCTCACCCGACCGTATGCAACAACTGCTCGAAAAAGAGGGAATCAAAATAAAAAACAACCAGGTGCAAAACCTGGAGAAGGTATTTTGGGATCCCATGAAGGAGTTGGAGCTGTAGGTGAACTACAAATGAACTATCTCCAAACCGTCTGAATCGATTATGCCGTACTTACCATCCTTCATCACTTTTGCACGACCTTTTTTAAACTTACCAATGTGGTCATAAACAGGTTTTACAACCTCAAGTCCATCAAAATCTATAATACCGTAAAAACCGTTTTTCATCACTAAAGCCTTGCCATATTTGAACTTTCCTATGTGGTCATAAATGGGCTCTACAACCACAATTCCGTCCACATCAATAATTCCGTAGAAACCATTTTTCATCACTTCGGCCCTGCCATTTTTGAACTTCCCGATATAATCATAACCACCGGTTTGAGCCCAACAACTTCCTGTTATCAGCCAAACTAAAAGCACCAATACTATTTTCATACAGATTAAATTTAGTGCTAAGTTACAAAAAATCTAATTCGAAGCATTGGTTTAACTACCACACAAAAATTTAATCTTGCCTATTCCAAAACTTTTACGTACTTCGTACTAATAAACTCTGTAGGCTTATGAAAAACAAATATACTTTACTGCTTCTTTTTACCGCTTTTTGCTGCTTGGGTGTGCAATGCAAAGAAGAAGATGACGCTAAACCCGAACCCATTCTTGCCGAAGAACTAGCTAAACTACCTAAAATCACCACCGGTGGCTACAATACCTTTGGTTGCCTGTTGAATGGATGGGCTTGGCCTGGGTATGAGCTATCCAACTCTTTTATTGTATGTGCATATTACAACTATAATGGAGGCAAACGTTTTAATGTTATGTGTTACACTGAATTTCAAATCGGAACCATTCCCAATCCCACAAAAGATATCGTCAATATTGTTACCGATAACATCACAGGCCCGGGGGAATACACTATTGCATTGGATGATTACAAAACCGATTTTGTAGCGATAGGTTACAAAGGGATTGATTATCATTCTGGTGTTTCAAATCCCGGGGCTGTTTTATACCTAAATATACACGATATGGATACCATAAAGCGTACTATTTCGGGCACCTTCAGCATCAACTTAAAAGACGCAACTCGCACGCAAACCATGCATTTGCAACACGGCAGGTTTGACCACAGGTATTAAATTTCAAACTTAAATTTTATGAAAAAACTTATTCACGCTGCTTTATGCACCACACTTCTATTGTTTGTGTGTCACCGTACATTGGCACAATCAGATTCCCTGTACACTGATTCTGTTTCACCCTACAACCACAAATACATGATGGATTCATGTTTTGCTGATGTGGATTTAAGCAGCTTACCTACCGGTTTATTAATAGAAAAGGCTTTGAGTACAGTTAACGTACACGATTTTAACGGGCAACTAAATGATAGTAATTTCAGCAACATGTTTTTATGGCGCAGAGCCTACGGCACCTTGCGCAGGGCATTTGTTGACAGTACCCAAGCATATGATTCTGTTGGAACTGTAGTGGCTCGCATGAAAGCCTACCTTGATGGTGGGGTAGTGCCTATTGCCGTTTTAAATTATTTTTATGATGCACTTAAAGACAGCGTTTTGGAAGATAGCCTGCTCACCATGGATGAGGAGGGCATTCAGATGCATGATGTAGATGGCGCGGCTGAAAGTGCATTTACCACTCAACGTTGTTTTATTGCCTGCATTCCATTTATGGAAACAGATACCACACAATTGAGTTTTACCTTACCGCAAGATTTGTACATTACCAATGATACTGCAACTGTTACACAGTGGCAGGTAAATTTTGGTGATGGTTCAGGTTTCAGAAACATCAACGTAGGAGATACTATCGTAATAAGTTACGATACCTCCTCAAGTGAGCGCACAATTGTGGTGAGGGCCGAACTTAATTTTTTGACAGATTTGCGTTCACATACCAACTTCACCGTAAATGAAGTGGTTGTGCCTGAAGGGTACTCATTTAAACGCGATGAACATTATTATTACGAAGGCCCTTCTACTGATTTATATGAGGGAGGAAATGGCAAAGTACATGTTTTTGTTCATTACCATTGCAAAAACGACTTAAAAAAATTACTGCGCCCGTTTATAGTAGTTACCGGATATGTGCCACCTAAATTTTCAGATATAATGTACCAAGCAAAGGAATATCCGGATGGGTCAGGGTATTTCTATAATAGTTTCTACAAAATAAATTTGGATGTTTTTACTAAACTAAAGGAGCAGGAATACGATCTGGTTTTTGTAACCTTTGAAAATGCCGGAGATTATATACAGCGCAATGCCAAAGTGCTTAAACAAGTGATTAAAGAACTAAATGCACTAAAAAAAATAAACGGCTCAAATGCGCCCAATGTTTTATTAGGGCAAAGCATGGGCGGGTTAGTTTCCCGCTATGCCTTAGGCGAGATGCACGGTGAGCATGTGGCTAATCCTACAGCAAAACCTGATCATGATGTACGTATATTTTACACCCAAGATTCGCCCCACCACGGTGTTAACATTGCCATGAGTTTGCAGGCGCTTACTTACCATCATTACTTATATCATTTTGTAAAAAACAACCATGTTTCACGTACTGAATTTAAAGATTTGGAGTGGGATTATCTGTCCCTCACTTCTACATCAGGCCGGCAAATGGTAATTAACAGCATATTTGCTGATAACAGCCTGCATACAACATTGTACAGTGAACTTGAAAGTGTGGCACCTGTTTCAGGCCTGGGGTGCAAAAGTGTATTTATAAGTGATGGGTCGGGTGATGTGGTAAAACATTATAAAATAGATGGCAGCAGCACTGATTATCTTGATCCCAATGACCTTATCGCAGAGGCTAACTTCCTTTTAAACCCAAATAAGCCTGTTAAAAAAATAGTTACCTTTATGGCATGGGCTACCCCCGATAATAGTTCGTTATCTAAAACGGTATTTTACGGAGCATTTTTTACCAAAATAAATAATCGTACAGCTTACTACTACAAGGGTTATGCAGGCGCCATAAGCACACAGTGGAACGGATTAGACGGTATGCCGGGCAGTTTTGCACAAACCAATAACTCATTGGTGGGTGGGTATGTACTCAGAACATACGGAAGAAAAGCAAAAATGCATTTTCCTCGTGTATGCTTTATTCCCTCCATCAGCGGCATTAGTGTAACCTCAGCAAACAAAACAAACTATGAGTATCCCATTAATGCGAACCAAAGCACTCAAACCTTTACCTACAAAAGGCACATTACTACAGATGAAAGTGGAGTCACTTCAGGGCAATTACCCCAATTTATAAATAATAATCATGCAAAATTTTCAGAGTATAGCGCATCTCAGTTTTTGCATGATATAGTGAACACAGCCCCGGCCACCATTGGCAACGGGCAGGGGTTCAACTATGCCCGCCCGGTAAGTGACCGTATAGGTAATTGTACTGTACAAGCCGGTGGTTGGCTGGGTATAAATAACGATGAACAAGCAGGCGCTACAGGTGATACACACAACAATAGTTATCCCGCATCCGGTTCAATGTATCGGGTAGAAACCATTCAATACATGGGCTGCTCAACACAAACGTCTACCATAACAGTAGAAGGTGATTTAGTACTTGGAGATAATACCAATAGTTTAAGCGGTGAGTTAGTCATTCGTCCCGAATCAAAACTGATACTGAAAAACGGAGCCAATGTTACATTACACAACAACTCAAAACTTATCATTCAAGAGGGTGCACATTTGGAAATAGAAGATGGTGTTACCTTTAATCTTATAGATGTTAACTCAGAAGTGATTATACGTGGTATACTTACCATGCAATCAAACGCAGATATTGTACTCGCTACAGGAGATGGAAATTTAAGGTTCGATTGCCCGGAGAATGAGTATTGCTCTACTCAATTTGTGGGCAACAATACTATTAGCTTAACAGGAACTGGCCGAACAGACAGGGTGTTGGTGGTAACAGGCAAAGGCTTGGACTTAACAGGGGTGGTTAGCTTATCTCTCACAACGGGCAAAGTAGAACTAGGCACAAATACAGAAATTGTGGTAGATGGCTCCATGGCATTAAACACAGTAAAGGTGACCAAAGCCAGCGGTGTAGTTGGAACCAATGTACACAAGGGCATAGTAATTAACAGCCTTACAGGTAAAACCATCAGCATACAGCATAGCAGGTTTGAGTATGCACAAATTGGTTTAACCAAAAGTTCTACTTCTACCATTTCACCTTTATCACTCACAGAAACTACTTTTGGCTATTGCACATTCGGGTTAAAGACCTTTGGTGGTGGATGTACACTTAGTAAAGTTCGTTTTGACAATTGTGGTATAGGTTGGAAAGCCACCGACATGAGTGCAACAAGTGAATTTAACGGTTTTGCTGAAAATAATATTACCGCTATTGAATATGCAGGTAACAGCAGCGCGAATTTGTACGTGTATGAATCTACCTTTCGCGATAACAAGGAAGAAGAGGATGATTTAGGTACAGCTATTATTGCCTCAGGTGAGTTTTACCTTACCTTGGGCTGCAATCATTTTATTGAAAACGATAATGATGTGATATTTGCCCACGGAGATTTGTTTCTCACTGGCAGTCTTGCAGGGAATAACTATTTTAACAATACCCTCATCAACACCTTATATCTGGATAATGTGAACACCATATCACTATCAGGTGGCGACAATGAGTTTATTTACACTTCTAATCCGCAAAAAGTATTTACCGGCACCATTAACTCAGGTATTACCACAGTAGCCATGAGTGGCAACTATTGGGAGATGTTAAACGGCAGCACCACTGTATATGATTTAAATGCAGCATTGGCAACAGTTGTAAACAGCAGCAGTGGTTCCGTTACTTGCTCAACAGCAACGGTAGAAACAACTGCAGATATTTGTGAAGAAACATGGGACGGGTTAAATGAAGTTACTGAAAAAATAACTCGCTTGCCGCAGAAAAAACCAGCAACCTCCAAAGCAGCTGTTCAATTATACAAGTTATATCCCAACCCCGCTTCAAATACATTGTTCCTAAAAGCAACAAGTGGAGCGGCAGAGAGTAACCTTACCGTAAAAGCCATTGATGTAATGGGTAAAACTATTTTACTGCAAGGTAAAAGCGAGTTCGATATATCGCAATTAGCTGTAGGGATGTACCAGATTATTGTGGAGCAAAACGGCCATATGCTGCATAAACAGAAATTGGTGGTGAGTAGGTAGAAAAAGCTTCAATGCTCATATTTCACTATTGCTCAATCCAGTAAAGTGACATATTTTACTTTCATAGCTAACTATTAAAAACAGTTACCTCTATTTGGGCAGCCCGAAAACAATCAATAAGTTTGTGCATGGTTCAACTGAGTGTTATAGTTCCCGTTTACAACGAAGAAGGCAATCTACTCGCCCTGTACAACCGTTTAAAAGCCACGGTGCAGCAACTTCACCTTTCTGTTGAATTTATTCTGGTGAACGATGGCAGCCGCGATAATTCCATGTCTGTCATCAAAGGGCTGGCCGCACAAGACAGTTGTGTTAAATTCATTGACCTTAGCCGCAACTTCGGGCACCAACTGGCTGTAAGTGCGGGTTTAGATGCCAGCACTGGTGAGCAGGTAGTGATTATTGATGCTGATTTACAAGACCCGCCAGAGTTGATTGAGCAACTTTACCTGAAAATGCAGGAGGGCTTTGAAGTAGTGTATGCCCAACGCAGGGCACGTGAAGGGGAAAGCTGGCTGAAAATATTTACAGCTAAACTTTTTTACCGAATACTCTCCCGCATTACTACCGTAGATATTCCTGTGGATACCGGTGACTTCCGTATCATCAGCCGCAAAGTGGTGGAGATATTGAAACAAATGCCCGAACAACACAAGTACCTGCGCGGTCAGATTGCCTGGGTGGGTTTTGCGCAAACCAGTATTTTATACAATCGCGAAGAACGCAAAGCCGGAGCTAGCGGTTACACTTACCGCAAAATGTTGCGTTTTGCATTCGATGGCATTACTTCTTTTTCCCGCTTTCCGCTTAAAGTAGCTACCATCATGGGGTTTGTAGTATCGGGTATCACATTTTTGATTATGCTGTATACCCTGTATGCCCGCTTTATTACCAAAGATTATGAGCCCGGCTGGGCCTCTTTAATGGTAACCATTTTATTTATAGGTGGTGTGCAGTTAATAGGCATTGGTATTATTGGCGAATACTTGGGCCGTGTGAGCGACAACGTGCGCGGAAGGCCTTTGTATATTGTGAAGGAAAGTAATATTAAGCAGTAGCTTTTGGATTGAGCAGCACAGTTCTTAACTTGCTGGGGTGAATACTCCTCAACACAACGCCTATTTCCAACAGGAACTGCAACGCCTCAATGCAGCACAAAAAGAAGCCGTAGAAACTACGGAAGGTCCGGTATTGGTTATTGCAGGCCCCGGAACCGGTAAAACCCAAATTCTGGCTGCACGTATCGGGCATATTTTGTCCAGCGAATTTCAACTGGCCCAACCTGAAAATATTCTTTGCCTCACCTATACTGATGCAGGAACCATTGCCATGCGCAAAAGGTTACTGCAATTTATTGGACCGGATGCGTATCGTGTAAACATTCATACTTTTCATGGCTTTTGCAATAAAGTAATTCAGGAGAATAAAGACGTTTTTGGTGTTCGCGAACTCGACCCAATTACCGAACTGGAAGAAGTAAAACTGTACCGCAAATTGATTGATGGTTTTGCTCCTAACCATCCGCTTAAACGTTTTACAGGTGATGTGTACTTTGAAATGGGCCGCATGAAGGAACTGTTCAAGCTGATGAAAAATGAAGCGTGGACAGAAGAATTTTTACTGCAAGCCATAGACCGTTACCTGGCTGAGCTTCCAACACGCGAAGGTTACTTTTATAAACGGGCCAACAGCAAAACAAACGTTAAAGCAGGTGACCCCAACACTAAAAAAATTGAAGAACAAACTGAAAAAATGAACCTGCTCAAAGCAGCTATTGGTGAGTTCAGCAATTTTGAAAAAATTATGCGTCAATCAGGCAGGTATGATTATGACGATATGATTTTGTGGGTACTCAAAGCTTTTGAAACCCATGAACACATACTGCGAAATTACCAGGAACAGTTTCAGTATTTTCTGGTAGATGAATTTCAGGATACCAACGGCACACAAAACGAAATACTCAAAAAACTTATCAGTTACTGGGATACACCTAACGTATTTGTGGTGGGTGATGACGACCAGTCCATCTACCGTTTTCAGGGAGCCAACGTTCAAAATATATTGCAGTTCAGTCAATCGTACGCTGAACAGTTGAGCGTAATTATGCTTACTGAAAACTACCGCTCCACGCAAACCATCCTCGACCTGGCACAACACCTTATCGCCCGAAATGAAGAACGTTTGGTCAACGAATCGACCGGTTTAAAAAAGGAACTTACTGCTTCGAACGACCAGTATGCTGACTTACCTGTAGTACCGCAAATACGGGAGTATTACAACAGCGTGCATGAAACCGTTCACCTGGCCACCGAAATTGAAACAAGGTATACTGCCGGAGAAGACCTGAGTGAAATAGCCATCATTTACCGCAACCACCGCCAGGCAGAAGACATTGCCCGCTACCTGGAATTGAAGGGAATCCCCGTTAACATCCGCAAAAAAACAAACGTACTGGAAAGTAAGTTCATCAAAAAAATCATTACCCTGCTGCAATACATTCACGATGAATCGCAACAGCCACACAGCCGGCAGGATTTATTATTTGAATTGCTGCACTTTGACTTTTTTCAGGTGCCTGCATTAGATATCGCGCGCTTTGCAGCAGACATACGTGATAAACGCAACACCTTTTGGCGTGAAGAACTCAAAAAAATAAGAACCAAACCACAGGCTGATTTATTTGCTACTCAACCACAGGCAGCCAATGCCATGCGCAGGTTAAGCGACCACCTGGAAGAATGGATACAGGCCGCACACAACATTACCCTGCAACAACTTTTCGAAAAACTGGTGACCAGCGGAGGCATTCTCAGTTATGTAATGCGTGCAGGAGAAAAAGTGTGGCTCATGCAGGAACTCACCACGCTGTTTGATTTTATTAAAGACGAAAGTGCCAAGCAACCCGGCATCTCACTCAAAGATTTTTTAACCACCCTTAACCTGATGCGCGAGTATGAACTTTCCCTCGACATCAACAAAATTACCTTTGCAACCAAAGGAGTTAATTTCCTAACGGCACATTCCTCCAAGGGACTGGAGTTTACTACCGTTTACCTGATAGGCTGCCAAAGTAAGGAATGGGACAAAGCTGCCCGAAACCGCGGCTATACTTTACCAGATAATTTATTCATTACCGGAAAAGAAGGCAGTGAAATTGAAGAAGCGCGCAGGTTGTTTTTTGTTGCCCTTACCCGGGCTAAAAAAGAACTACTTATTACCTACAGCACCGCCAATAAAGAACTGAAAGAAACAGAAAAAAGCAGGTTTGTAGCCGAGCTCGAAAATTTTGAACGCATCGAAAAACAGGTAATCAGTTTGCCTGATGAGCAACTGACGCACTACAACCTGTTGATGATGGAAGAGCATAAAAAAGAAGTGCTGGAGTTGATTGATAAAGTATGGATAGACCACCAATTGGAGAGTTACAGCATGAGCGTAACACATCTTAACAACTACCTCAAGTGTCCGTTTACGTTTTACTTCCAGAATTTATTGCGTGTACCCGCTGCAAAAAATGCCAGCATAAGTTTTGGTTCGGCTGTGCACGATGCGCTGGACCGTTACTTTAAAAAGATGCTGGAGCATCCCGAAAAGAATTTTCCGCCTACAGAAGAATTGCTACGTGATTTTGACTACTTCATGTACCGAAGTCAGGATTCATTTACCAAAGAAGAATACGACCGCAGAAAACAATACGGTTTCCGCATATTGGAACAATACGTAAAACATTACCTGCCCACATGGAACAAGGTGGTGGTTACCGAGCGCAGTATTCGCGCGGGCCTGGGTGATGTACCCATTAACGGAAAACTGGATAAAATTGAATTCAACGGCAAACTGTGCAACGTAGTGGATTACAAAACGGGGCAGTTTAAATACGCTAAGAAAAAACTTTTCCCACCTGTAAAAGAGTTGGGTGACAACCCTTCGTTTGAAGACCGACACGGAGGAGATTACTGGCGGCAGGCGGTATTCTACAGAATACTGATGAATGCCGAACAGAACAAACAATGGGAAATGGTGAGTGCTGAATTTGATTTTATTGAACCTTTGGATAAAGAAGGCAAAGACTTTGAAAAAGCACGCATCAATATTACGGCTGAAGATATTGCTACTGTTGAGCAACAAATCAAAGACACCTATGTCCGCATACAAAACAAAGAATTTTCCAAGGGCTGCGGTGAGCCTGAGTGCAAGTGGTGCAACTTTGTAAAAGACTATGTATATGCTGATGCGCGTGTAAGCGAAGACATTCTTCAAACGGAAGAAGACTAAGTATGGGTAAAGTAAAGCACTACCGATTTGAATCTGTATTGGAATACCTCAGTGGTGTTATCTCTCATACCGGTATTGTATTGCCTGAAAAAACACTGGAAGAACTGAATCATCCCAAACGGATACGTATTGAAGGTACCATCAACGGTACTCCTTTTAACCTGGCTATCCAACATATCAAAGACGGTCGCAGATTTTTGATGGTGGGAAATACCTTGAGAAAAACGACCAAACTAAAAGCCGGAGATAAGGTAGAAGTGATATTCAACTTAGCCGACCCCGATGAAATAAAACTTCCTGAGGAACTTTTGGAAGTGCTGGAACAGGATCCTGAAGGCAAAGCAGTATTCAGTAAATTTACTCCGGGGCTGCAACGCAGTTTGGCGCATTATGTTACCTCTGTGAAAAATGTTGACAGCAGAATCAAACGTGCGTTAGAACTGATGGATAAAGCAAAGGCGGGGAAATTACATGTGCAACAAAAATGACCGGTAAACCTCTTTTCTTAACCAGGCAAGCTTCGGCATCAATTTCCCGATTTAAAACTAATTAAACATTTGTCCCATTTTGTTATTTGATTCCCATTTTATAATTATATATGTTCATTTTGGGATATAAAAAATTATTGTACAAAAATGAGAAAATATATTACACTGATATATTGATAATTATAAAATAAATGGGTGGGCGGCATGATTATGCCAATAGTATGGGAAATTCAATAAGTAATGAAAACACTCTACACTATTATCATCAGCCTTCTCTGCTTAACCTCTTTTTCTGCTACAAGGGTAGCTGTTTCATCTGACGATTGGTCCTCTTCATCTACCTGGGAAGGAAGTAGTAACATACCGGTTGCGGGAGATTCCGTAGTAATACCAAATGGCATTACTGTTACAGTGAGCAACACGGTAGATTTTCGTTCCGGTGGTGCAACAAAAATAAATGTTCTGAATGGCGGCAGACTAAAAATTGACAACGGTAAAAGAATCAGACTATCTGCCAATTCATATGTAAATCTGGTTTCATCTAATGCTAAAATACTACATGGTGGCGGAGGGAACAATACATATATAGAAGTTGACGGAACAAAAGTTTGGACCGCAGGAAGTAGCTCAGGTTCAATAACAGGCCCTGCAATATATCCTGCAGGAGCAATGCCCGTTCTGCTTGCAGCATTTAGTGCTAAAACTGTTGATGCAGGTGTTGTGGC
>JAGPCK010000106.1 GCA_018058135.1 Bacteroidia bacterium
CACCAGAACCCTAAAAGAACGTTGCGTTGTTGAGTTTATTCCTGTAGTGGCACTGGTGTGGTTTGATGCACCAGTTGAATTTTGCCAGCTTCCATTGTTATTTCTGGTTTGCCATGTCTCTACTTTTAATGATGGCGACAAGGATAGGTTGATAGCTGTTCCCCTGCATACTTCAGGTGCTGCTGTATAGGGTGCTATTTCCGTTCGGTTACCATAAACTGGCGACTTAAAAACAACGGGCACCGGGGCAATTGTATCTATTAAACAACCGTCATCTCTCTTAATTAATGCCCTCACCTGTCTTTTTACTACACCCGTTGCTACATCTATGACGAAAGGTATTGCGTTGGCTTTCGAAGCCGTAAGTTCACTCCACGCTGCAGTATCATTATCTTTATAAATCCATTGATGTAAAGCATACAAGTCTGAAAGCCCAACAAAGACAGTTGATCTAGAGCATGCCGTATCTTTTGACACATATGGTGCAATGGATGCGTTTGATCCATATGACAGTTGTAAAAATTGAATAAATACCGGCCCCGAAGTATCGGCCACACATGTTGTGTGCGACACAATAGCTCTGTATTCACGAACAACTCCCTGCACTGAGGTTGATGAGAAGCTGTAAACAGAAGAAAAACTATTAGGCGCATTAACCCAACTTCCGTTGTTTTCCCGATATACCCAACGAATTACGTTAGTTCTGTCCAACGTGAGTGTCACTAATGAGCCCGGACATACCCTAGTGCTCGATGCCTGTGGTATTAATGATGCTGCAGCACCGCATTGCGCTGTTACCTGTTGAATTCCGGAAATAGTAAGAAAAACAGACAACAGGATTTGAGCCCGCAGACCCAGAATAGATTTTAGCTTTTTCAAAATTTTATTAATTATGCTGCTATAATACATTTTTTTGCCCTTCTTGAAAAATAATTCTTCGATAAACATTTGACTATGGGTTGTTTGGTGCTTCTTTGCAATAACAACCAACTACCCGAAGGATGCAAATTTTCCATTTCGCCAGTAGGCCAATTCTGATGTTGACGTTTTCACTTCCTTTAAAACGTTGAGCATTCTTTAAAAACAAAAAAGCTTGTCGTTTACCGACAAGCTTCAGGCAGTACAGGCTTTCTTAATAAAAAAGCTAGTCTCTTTTGGTAGGGAGTTTATTCTCCCTGTTTTTGCAGTTGGCGCAGGTCATATACCTCTTTCATTTTCTCGAGGTAAGCCTTAACGCCTTCCAGCACAATACCATCATAATTGTCGGGAGTTAAACCAAATTGTTTCATTTGAAACTCCATCCTCTTTTTCCCGCTGGGAATGGCGGTGTTGATTTGAAACAACCTGTACTCTTCCAACAAGGGTTTAAATACCGCATTTGCACCGGTAATGTATTTAGAACAGATGGCCTCGTAGGCTGTGTTGTATTGTTGCATAAGTGCCCTTCCTTTGGTTATGGCCCAATCGGGTGTTCCTTCGCCATCAGGTAATTTGCGGCACTCTGCCATAATGGGTTCCAGTTGAGTAACACACTCCGCCCTGTAAGCACTTTGTGCAGTTGTTATCTTGTCCATAATGGCTGTGTGTTTTGCTTCGGTTTCCTGCACCAGCGTCATTTGCAATAGTTGCTCCTCCTGCATTTTACGAATGGCATCGGGTGTCATGTTCTGGTACTGGGTGGATGCTTTCATGGCCATTTGTGTGCGCTCAGCCTCCGTCATGTTTTGAATTTTTCTCTCCTGCTTTTCCTGCAGCTGAGTTATGCGTCTGCTTACCTCATCGTGGTAAACCTGAACCTGTTCCGTAAGTTTATCGTTTAGGCTGTAACATTGGTTACTGAAAGCCGGCACCTTGGCCCAATAATCCTGAGCGAATACCGGAATGGTGAGAAATAAAAATGCGGCTGCAACTGCGTGTTTCATATACATCTGATTGACGGGAACAAAAGTAGAGGGGTGGTAAAAAATAATTTGATGCCTCTTATTGAACCGGCTATTTGGACGTGTGAACTGCTGCTTTGGGTGAGTTAACGGAATAAGTCATCTGTACCAATCCGCTGGGGAACGATTTGCTCTCCATTAGTGTAAGCACCTGTTGACTATACCCTTCTTTAAACAAGCGAATGCCGCTACCCAACAAAACCGGAATAACTGAGATGGTCATTTCATGAATCAACTGTTCCTGCATCAGCGCATGAATCACCTCTGCCCCACCGTCTACAAAAATGTCTTTACCGGGTTGTTGCAATAACTCGCGAATAAGTGCGACCGGACCTTGATGACAAAAATGAATATTGCCTTGCGGGGATTGAGGTTTAGATGTAATAATGTAGGTGGTGCAAGTGTGCGGAAAAGGCATACCAAAAGAAAGCACTTTTTCATACGTTTTGCGACCCAGCACAACTGTATCAATAGTGGCGTAATGCGCAGCATAGCCATAATCTTCACCAGGCTGTTCTACGGTTGACAAAAAATCAAGGTTGCCATCCGGTGTGGCAATATAGCCATCGGCACTGCACGCAATAAAGAGTTTTACTTTTCTCATAAAAACGGTTTTGTGCCATCAAGACAACAGTAAACAAGCAGGCGTTGTATCAAGAAATAAATCTCTCTTCAGCCGGCTGGTTATGAGTGCTTTTTTATTGTGCCGCTTGTTTGCTCTTCTCCATCCACAACTCCACAGCGCTTTTTCCGCGCAAAGTTTCATTCAGTGGTGGTGTCTGAAAATACTGCGGGTTAAACAATACATTCACGTACACCGCGTGTTGCTCATAGCTTTTTCCCTTCCACTGTTGCAATGTATTTAACTCATCCGTAGTAAATTCACAGTTGCAGTTGCTTTGCAATACCACAGGTGTTGCATTAATATTTTTACCATACAATTCTTTTACCTGAAGATTACCTGTTTCTTTAAGTGTGGTGTACTTAGCCTCTGAGGCCAATGGTGCATAGGTATACATCACTACACTGTCGGGCAACTCCTGCTGAATCTGTTTTTCCAAAGCAAAATAATTTCTGTAGGCCAGCGTAGCATCACCCAAACATTTACCCGGGTAATACCAATAGTTGCCCAACACCAATACCACGGCTATAGAAACGCCCAACATCCACCGCGCAGGTTTTTGCCGAAAAGCTTCTTTCAACGCCACCACAGCCACTATGCTCAACAACGCACTGAATGGGAAAAAGTACCGGTGACCGGGAGAATAATTTAATGTAGCACAAATGAGCAGGGCTGTAACGCTTAAATGAATCATCCACGAAACGATTAGTGTATGCTGCGTTAAAAGTTCTGCAAGCTTTTTCCGCTCACGAAAAGAAAGTATCAGCAACGGCACATAAAATATAAAGTAACCGTAATCGGCCAATCGCCATAAGGAAATGAGTACATGTTTTATAAATCCTGCAAAACCTACGGCCTGCCGGTGCTCCGCAAAAACAGGAGAACTGAAAGCCCAGCCGGTTTGTTGTGCGTGCAAATAACCCCAACCCAAAAACACTACAGCCGAAGGAATAAACCACCACAGTTTTTGTTTAATAAACTGAATTATACTATGCCGGTTAACTCCAAAGTAAATATACATCTCCGCCAGAGCCATAGCTGCCAACATAAAAACAGCTTGCAAATGCAAGAGCACCATCGCACAAGAAGCTATTATAAAAATAAAGGAGCGTTTCTCCAAGAGCGCAGTAAAAGCCAGTAAGTAAAAAAACGTAAGCGGCATGTGGTTGGTGAGCATGGCACTTTGCGAGAGGTAAGTAGCTGAAAGCGTTAAAAACAATACGGGCAAATAGGGCCACCAACCGGTTAAACATTTATTGGCCAATCGCCACGTGAGGTAAAGTGTGCCCGTTGCAAAAAGGTTAACGAGCAAATGTGCCACCCACAGTTTTTTGCCCAGCACCATCCAAGTGGAAGCGATTAATACCGGGAACAAAGTAGGATGACCGGGGTCATGTTGCGGAAGAAAAAAAAGAGTGCGAAGTTGTTGCTCAAAAATGTGTACTGCTGCACGCGATACGCCTGAAACAGCATCGCCAAAAAACGGGTCGTGTCGGGTTATCCAAAACAACACCGCTTGTGCCAGTATAAATACGGTAAACAAATGCAGAGGTTTCTGCTTACTGTCGCTCATCGTAAATCAAAGATACAGAATTTGATATTACTTTCGTGCCATGCTTCGTGCTACAGCTATTTTCAG
>JAGPCK010000107.1 GCA_018058135.1 Bacteroidia bacterium
ATTTCACCGAAGCTGAATCTAACTCAGGCCACACAGTGGTTATTATAGGTGCTGAAATTGCAGAGAACCTCTTTAACGGCATGGAGCCCATAGGAAGGCAGATTCGTATGTCGGGGCGGCCCATGACGGTAATCGGTGTGTTTAAACGGGAAGGTCAGAGCCTGTTGGATAATTCCCTCGACAACATGATTGTGATGCCTTACAGTTATGCCGTGAGTATATCCAAAAAAGACTCGGAACGAAACAACCCAACTATTATGGTTAAGGCCAGAAAAGATGTTCCGTTAGGTTTTCTCGAAGATGAACTTCGCGGTATTATGCGCTCCAACCGCAGAATTAAACCGGGGTATGACGATAACTTTGCTTTAAACAAAACAACACTGCTGGCCGGAGGTATTGAACAGCTGTTTGGTATTGTGGGCGTGGCCGGTTGGGTAATAGGTAGTTTCTCTATTTTGGTGGGTGGCTTTGGTATTGCCAACATCATGTTTGTATCGGTGAAAGAACGCACCAACGAAATAGGCATTCAAAAATCACTGGGTGCTAAAAATTATTTTATCCTGCTGGAGTTTTTAACTGAATCAGTTACGCTGTGTATTTTCGGTGGCTTAATGGGACTGTTACTGGTTTTTGGCGGAACAGTAGTGGTAAGTAAACTCTTCGATATGGAGATGGTACTCTCGTTTACCAATGTAGTTACCGGAATAATTATATCCGTTGTCATTGGTGTCTTTTCAGGCTTTGTGCCAGCGCTCAACGCATCCAGGCTCAATCCGGTGGATGCTATGCGGGCAAAGTAAACAGCTTATTTTTTAGTGCACTGCGGCAGGTAACAAACAGTAAAAAAGGTTTTCCGGCCACCATCAATAACATACAAACCATACTGTAAAAAACAGTGTATTCTGATTGAACCAAAGCAGAAATACCTGTACCAGAAAAAGCCGAAACAGCTGTAAAAAAATGTACCCCGATAAATGTACCCGGTTTCACTACCCACAATAGCAGGGTGGCTGAAAGAATGCATAACACTGCGTAGTATACCACCGCCTTAGCTGTGTGCAGCAAAGCTGAAGACATTTCCACAGAATATCTTTTAGCCAAAAGTACCCATACCATCAGTGTAGTGATTCCTCCTCCCGCTGCGGCAAAAGAACTTCCTATGAACATAAAGATTGTAGTAACAGCCAGCAAAAGCAGATTGGAACCCAACACCTCAGGAGCTATTAAACTGAATCCTGCACTGCGCCAACTCACCGATTGAAACAAACTGTAAATTCCTTTTACCACCGCTTTATCAGTTGAGGCTACAGGTTGGTTGGGTAGCAGGTAAAACAATATTCCACCTGTAAGCAATAAACCAACGGCTGCAAATAAAGAAACACGTGTGATGGCCTCCCATTTTAGTTCAGGGTGCACTAATCGTTCACGTAATTTCTTGATGGAATACATATCAAATATCCCATAGCTGCCCAGACTTCCCGCAAAAATTACCGGTGTACACACCAGTTGAATAAGAAACGCCTGCTGAAGAGCAACACCGTTAAAACCTCCTATTGTTAATGTAAAACCCGAATGCGTAAAAGCTGATATAGCCATGAAAACCGAATGGCCGATTTTCTCTGATGGTGAATGAAAAACCATTTCAGCGTTCCACAATATATTTAAACCAACAATAGCCAACAATTCAATAAGTATGGTAAAGAAAACTGCTCTGCGCAGGTTTTTCCATAAATCAAACTGCCGGTGATAAACACTGATTAAACTCCCTCCTATCCACATAAACAACAAGGCTGAAAGTTGCATGAGCACTGCCACGGTCGTTTGCGAAAAAAAGGATAATCCCGCTAAACCATTTGCATACAAAAGCGGGCAGCCACATACGGCTGAAAGGGCAAGTGAAAAAGCTGTAAAAAATGTTTCGCCTGAAATAAACAACAACAAACTACCACTCGAAAACAGGGTAAAAAAACCTATAAGAAGTATGCGTAAAAGTTGCTTAACAAAAGATTCAGCAGGTAACATACTGTTAGGCTACAGTTGGTACAATTGAGCCTCAGCAGCAAAACGTTTTTTATCAATAGGCACCACCCCTACCTGCTCGCACACCAAACCTCCGGCCAGGTTAGCATAAGCTGCTACCTGAGGAACAGAACAACCCGCTGCAAGGGCAAGTGTAGCCACACTAACCACCGTATCTCCCGCACCCGATACATCCGATATTTTGCGGATATGTGCTGCAATGTGGTGCATTTTTTTATTGCCCTCGGTAATGGCCACACCATCTTCTGAAAGGGTTACCATTACGTGTTTGGCCTTTAGTAAATTCTTTAATTGAAATATAGCCGACTCCAGTTGTGTGTGATTTTTTAAATCGGTATCCAGTTTTAATCCTTCCCGCAGTTCTTTGAGGTTAGGCTTAAATAAAGTGACTCCTTTATAGTTCAAGAAATTATTTTTCTTCGGGTCAACCACTACAGGAATTTTGCGTTTAGTAGCTTCTTTTACTACCTGTTCAATTATGCGTGGAGTAATAACGCCTTTATCGTAATCTTCAAAAATAATGGCCTGAACTGATTTCATCTGCTTAAGCACAACCGACAACAAAGCCTTTTCATCTTTGGCTGAAAGTGGTGTGGTCATCTCTTCATCCACACGAAGCAAATGGTGGTTACTGCCCATCAAACGGGTTTTCACTGTACTGATGCGCTCTTTGGAGGTAATTAATCCGGCAGCATTCAGTCGGTGTTTTTTCATCAGTTCAAGTACCGATGCGGTGTACCGATCATCCCCTATCACGGCACACAACAGAGGTTCAGCTCCAAAAGCCTGAATATTCAAGGCAACATTGGCAGCTCCGCCCAAGCGGCTCTCGGCATGTTTTACGTTCAGTATAGGAACAGGAGCTTCAGGTGAGATGCGCTCCACCTTGCCGCTGTAATACGCATCCAGCATCACATCACCAATGATGAGTACTTTCAGATTTTTGCAGGTATGTAAAAACTCTTTTACGTTCACTTCAGTTCACTTAAGTTCACTTAATGCTTGTTTGATTCGGCTCAGTGCTTTTCTCAGGTTCTCTTCACTGGCCGCATAAGAGAAACGGATGTAGTTGCCGTTACCAAATGCCTCACCTGTTACCAGCGAAACATGCGCATGGTTGAGTAAGAACATACACAAGTCCTGAGCATCCGATATAATTTTCCCTTCAAATGATTTTCCGAAGTAATAACTCACATCCGGAAATACATAAAAAGCTCCGGTTGGTTTATTCAATTTGAATCCCGGTATTTCTTTCATCAGTTCCAAAACCAAATCTCTCCTTTTGCGGAATTGCTCGCGCATATCAAAAGTTGGTTTCAAATCATTCGTGATGGCGGCCAGAGCTGCACGTTGTGCTATGGAACAGGTACCCGAAGTAAATTGCCCCTGTATTTTTTCACAGGCTTCAGCAATCCACTTGGCTGCACCAATGTAACCTATGCGCCAGCCCGTCATGGCAAATCCTTTGGATACTCCGTTAACGGTAATTACACGCTCAAATATTTCAGGAAACTGCGCAATACTTTCGTGTTTGCCTTCGAAAGTAATGTGCTCATAAATTTCATCTGCTATAATGTAGATTTCGGGATATTGTGCAAACAAATCAGCCATTGCTTTCAGTTCTTCTTTTGAAAAAACCGAACCTGTAGGATTGCAAGGCGATGAAAACATAAACAACCGCGTACGTGGTGTTATAGCCGCTTTTATCTGCTCTACTGAGGGCTTAAAATCATTTTCAACTGTGGTGTGTACAAATACAGGAACACCTTCAGCCAGTTTCACCATCTCTGAGTAACTCACCCAATACGGTGTAGGAATAATCACCTCGTCTCCGGGATTAATTAAAGCCAGCACGGTATTCATAATGGCATGTTTGGCTCCGGTGGAAACTACAATCTGGTCAAACGGGTAATTGAGGTGGTTATCGTTTTTGAACTTCTCACTGATGGCTTTCCTCAACTCCGGATAACCGGGTACAGGGGTGTAAAAAGTAAAACCATCGTCAATCGCTTTTTTTGCCGCGTCTTTGATGTGCTGCGGAGTTTGAAAATCAGGCTCACCAAAACTCAGGTTGATGACATCTTTCCCCTCTGC
>JAGPCK010000018.1 GCA_018058135.1 Bacteroidia bacterium
CCTTTTGGTAAGCACGGTCGTATTCATTACTGAAGTTAAACACAGCATCATCCCAAATCAAATCATCTTGTTGCATGGTTATACGGAAGATACTTTGTGGTGCTTGATTAGCTTTAAAAAATCCACTAGTAGCCGTTGCGGTTTTTACGTTTTCATTCATGGAGAATACAGGGTTGCTTCCTGTAGCCTTAACCCAAAATGCTTGTCCCACAGCTATACGACCGTTATTCATTCCATTTGTACCGCTGCTGCCGTTCCATGTAGCATAAGTTCCCGACTCTGCGTTCCAAACATAAATGGTTCCGCTAATTCTGGTCTTGGTCCAACCACTTGCAGCATTCCAATCAATTGCAGAAGGATAAGGATTAGAAACAAAATTCCAACCATCCCAAGGGTCATTACCGTTGTTTGTATAAGTAACCGCCATGGTCTGCGTACCTGAATTAATCTGACCTACATAGTCTAATGTAACTGCGTTGGGTGCAGGGGCGTTATAACTCAATCTGGAAGGGTCTCTGTCACCTCTGAAAAACACCTTTAAGCCGTGATTTGCAGCTGGGGTATTTGATACTGCTGTTGGATATTCCCATCCATTCGGCCCGCAATCACCGCTATGACTTTCTTCGTAAGTAAAAGCTGAAGGATAATTGGAGCCGTTAACATCAAACCCACCTACTCCCGGACCTGAAATTAAAATATCATCAATGAGTTGGCTCCATGTGAAGTTTTGAATCGGAGAACCTATATGCAACCAACGTCTGCTACTACCTGCCGGTAAATATTTTTGTACAGTAACATTTCCTGTAATAGCTGATCCATTGCTTCCGGGTATAGTGGCTATACGAGCATCTCCATCAGCTGTTGATATCAACACTAAATTACCATCACTGTCCAAAGCACCTGCGGTAACAGTTACTGTTCCAGTTATTTCCAAAACATTACTGAGTGTTACTGTACGCCAAGCTTTATTTATTGTCAAATTCTTTAAAGTGCGGGCAGATGATGAACTTTGGTTCATAGATAAACTTAAATCAAAGCTGTTACCTGCAAGTGAAAGAGAAGAAGTTGGAGAACCTGTAATGATTCCAGAACCTGTTAATTCACCACCTATCTCAAACGTGTAACCATTGAGTGACAAATCTACCTCATCTGCAATATCTAAAACTTGACTAACTGTTGTGTTACCTGACAATGTTTTAACTCCGCTTCCGTTTAAAAACAAGTGGTAATATGTTGCACTTTTGACTGTTTGACTTGCGCCATCATAATAAACTGTTGCATTTGGAATGGTGAGGGTGCCAGAAAAGCTAAAGTTTCCTCCAATATAAAAATTACTGTATGCAAACTTTATTTGGCCACCGCTTCCTGCTATATTTCCATTACAATCTATGTTTACAGAATAAGCAGAAGCATCAAAGGTTCCGGCATTTACAGTAAGAGTTCCATTTACTGTAAGTGCATTCAGAGTTAAACTTCCTGCTCCGGATTTAGTAAGATTGTAATAAGTAGCCGCTTTTGCCACACGCGTACCACTATTGTTATAAATTACTGTATTGTTTAATGCAGTAGCGGTAAGGATTCCAGTAATAAGCAAATCTTGTGCAACTGTAAGTGAAGAGCCTGACGTATTAATCCATTCGTTGCTTGTGTTCCATGCCTCCAGATTACCATTTACAGTTACATTACCATAATTGGTTATGCTGGTAGAAGCGGTAGTGAGAAGAATATTCCCACTAAAAGTAAGTGTGCCAGTAATAGATTGGCTATTGGTGGTAAATCTATACGTACCGTTTCCTGAAGTAAAACTTCCATTATTGGTAATTCCCCCTAAAAGTTCCACACCTTGAGACACGCTGATGTTCCACACTCCTGAGTTACCAATGGCAACTTGCCCGATAAAAAGTAAGGACCCAGATGCATTGTTATCTATAAAAGTACCATCTACTGTTGTTGAGCCGTTCACTGTAAGTGAGTTTGAGCCAACACTAAGTGTTCCGGCAGATATATTGAGATTATTAATAACTTCAGATCCACCCAAAGTTTTTGTTCCCGCTCCAGAAACAACAATATTGTGGTATGTGTAAGTAGCCGGAATTGTCTGTGCCCCTGAACCAGTAAACTCCATGATACCGGAACCGGCTGCGATAGTACCGCCCGATAAAGACCCTCCTACTTTTACTATACCTGTTGTATTAAACTCAATTGCATTCCTGTTTGCTGAACCATTCATGGTAATGTTACCTGATATGGTGGTAATACCACCATTCACAATTAATTTCAAATCACGGTTATCATTCGAACTGTTGGCCATTGTGAGGCTTGTTGCTGAAAGGTTTCCTTCAACTGTTATTGAATTTACCTTATTTCCAGATGAAGGAGCATTGATTGATACTGCACCTGATACTGTAAGGCTCTGATTATTTGAAATAATCAGTTGCGTTTCTTGGTTACTTCCGCTTAAGGTAAGAGATGCGCATTCAGCGTTACTAATGTTAACGGTACATACCTTGCCGGCTCCAATAATAGCATCCACTGATGAAGTAGGTACTCCATTACTCCAATTACCTGCTACGCTCCAATTACCCGAATTAGCCGTAAATGTTGTTTGTGCCGAAACATAAGTGGCAATTATTGTTAAAAATAAAATGAAAATTATACCTTTGATCGAGTTCATAATGTACTATAACAGCCAAACCTGTTCCATGTTTTTGATAAAAAGTAGATTCTATATGCTGTTTCGACCAAACCCAAAAGTGTACTAAAAAAAAACACGTTGTCAACATATATAAATCTTATTATCAATTATTTAATATGCATATGTGGAAATGTTGACGCGACCTTTTGTAGATTAAGAATTCATTAAAGGTTATCAATGAGGGTGGCTGGAAACAAAATGAATCATATCGGGACGTTTTTTCCCATATAGGGACTATAAAATTATTCAAAAAGTGTGGGAAAAATGAATACTATCAAGGCACTTGATATCTTGGCACTAAAATCAGGGACTACAAAAAAAGAAGTGAAAAATAGATTCCGTCTTCTGGCAAAAACTCATCACCCCGATGCCACTCATGACTCATCTAAGGAGCCTACAAACTCTGAATTTATTAGTATAAAGAACGCGTATGATTATTTAACTTCTTTACCAAATGATCCAATAATCGTACGGGAAGACAACTTGATTTCCCCTCAAAGAAGAAAATACAGTAAGGCGATAAAAATCCCTGATTGGATTATTTTAAAAGAGCTAAGAAATTGTATGGCCTTACTTAAACTTCTACCATTTAAATGGGGTATTATTACACTCAAATTCAATGAAACAAATAAAATTAAAGTTGAAAAAAAGTGGAATAAATATATACACACAATTTCAATTTCAATACTTCTATTGATACTAGCAGTTGCAACACCGCTTGTTGCGTTTTCAATAGCCTTGAGTTTCCTTCTGTTCTATCCATTGCTATGGTTGTACAATACATCTGTAGATTATTTCATAACGGTAGTTTCAAAACATCTGGGATTTACAGCTTCTGTATCAAGTGCCCGATTTAATGGCGGAGTAATCTATCTGCTTACTCGAAGTTTTCCAGCAATTGTGATTTGTTTATTAGTACTTTGGATTTCAATGCACATTTATAAACACCACTCCACAATAGTATTCTTAGGCATAGTGCCGATGAATATTTTTACATTTATCTTGTCTACTAGTGTTCTGTATGAGTGGATTTCTTTCTTCAAAATAAGACGAAAAAGTTTCACCAAGTAATGTTTATTCAACTCTTATCAAAGTAACCGTCCCTGTTCTCAGCTGAGTTTTGTCCCCTTTAAACCTGTAGCTCAAAACAAAAAAGTATACGCCATCCGAGCAATCTTTATTTGTGTTAAATTCTTTTCCGTTCCAGTCATTGGTATCATCATTTGATTCAAACACTAACTGCCCCCACCGATTATAAATAGCTAATGCATAATATTCATGCCCAAAAATAGGTATATCAAAAACATCATTTTTGTTGTCTCCATTCTGAGGGGTGAAAACATTTGGTATAAATATTCCGTGGTTAGAAGTAACCTCAACGTACTTACATACACTGTCAGCACAGCCTTCTTTATTTAAAACCGAGAGGCATACAATAAAGACACCTGTATCCTGCATATAACTATGTCCGCCATCTTTAGTTATAGCCGTATTAAGTGAGCCCGACTGCGGGTGTCCGAAATCCCAAAAGTAAACCGATGCATTCAATGACGTATTCTTAAAATAAAAAAACGGTGGAGCTGACAATACCGTATCTGTTTCAAAGTCTGCTATCACATCAACAACTTCAATAGAATCATTTTTAGTTTGAACACAATAGGGTTGTCCCGGTGAAGGCAAATAAAAGGGTGCATAATGGATTCCATACTTTCCTGAAGATGTAAAAGAGTAGATTACAGAATCCTTCGGAGCCACTGAGGTGAGGGAGTCTGCCGCTGAAAAGTACCACCGGTAAGTAGTGTATTTTACATCTGAGGAATCTCGAAAAACAACATTCTCTCCTACACAAACTGGAGATTTGAAAGTAAAGTTAACCTCAGGAACGGGAAGAACATGAACAAAAAATCTCTTCTGGGTCAATATGGTCGTATCAGGGAAGTTTGCAGAGCAATAGTAGGTGTTTTGTGTAACCGGGTTAAGAAACGTATCCACCCCAAATAACTTTACTTCATAAATTCCGGGTTTGGTATAAGTATGTTGAATAAGGTTGGTGTCTGTTACACTGAGGTTAGTAGAATCACCAAAGTCCCATACCCAGTACCTCACATTTACGGATGTGTTTCTGAATGCAGCTGTAAAGGGCACGCATCCTATGGTATCACTGGCCATTTTAAAAGAAGGAGAAGGACCTATTACATGAACTGAACGAATAAAATCATCGTAGCATCCAATAGTATTGAATGCCCTTAATCTAACCTGAAAGGTACCGAATGAGGTGTAATCGTGATAAGGATTCTTTAATATACTTGGTGTTTTACCATCACCAAAGTCCCATTCCCACGCAACAATTGAATCAACTGTGGGAAAGCCTGAATGTGTGAACTTGTTTAATACATAAGATGAATCATAAAACCGGGCAATTTGTCCGCAAATGAAAAGCGTATCTGAAATTCCGAAATCTGCCTGCGTACCTAAAACCCTTATTTTGTACTCCGCAGTGTCAAAACAATTATCCTTATCTACTGCCGCTAGTTTAATTGTGTAATTCCCCAAAGTATTAAACCTGAATGATTGTAATGGTCCTGATTGATTGAACCCGTTTCCATCATCAAAATTCCAGTATAATTTTTCTGGCCGGGGTTGTGCCCAACGCCAATAAGGATCTGGATATATGCCAAAAATACCGTTATAGTATCTGACGGAATCAACAAAAAAAATGGTTTGTCCTTCACAAACTGTAGAGTCTTTTGCTTTGAAGGGGTATACGTGTGTAAGGAATCCAAAATGAAAGGGCAAATAATCAAACTCCAAACAACCGGAGTCACTCATAGTACGCACCACAACTCCATATTTATTTGCACCATGAAATGTAAAACTTCTGGAATAAATAATACTGTCGCTTGGACCTAATGTATCTATGAAAATGTTACTATCACCAAAGTCCCACTCTACCCATTGCAAATGCTGCTGAATGGAATCATAAAGTGATATTGTCACTCTGAGGCTATCGCAAAACTTTTCTTCTCTGGCAAAAATACGTGAGTCAAAATCTTCCAAATCGAGCATGTGATGGTACCAGGTAGTATCATAACAATTGCCGTTACGAATAACAAAGCCAACAGTAACCTTTCCCGTACCGTTACAGGTTGATGCATAATTCCACAAATGAGGTGGTGATAGCGGCAAAGGTTGCCACACCTTGTTTACACAATCAGAATCAGGTAAAATCCAAATTTCCTGTTTATCGCAGTAAGGTTTAGTATTACCCAATTCAAAATAAATATCCTTTCGAATGCACCAGGGCTTATAGGCAGTAATGTTATCAGAAGAGGGATTTCCTACAACAACTTTGGTTGAATCATAATCCGTGCAACCGGTAACACTGTCTCTGAGTGTGAGACGCAGTGTGTAACACGTGTCTATGCCTGTGGGATATTTATGCTTAACATTAATAGAGTCTTTGGAATAATTACAGTTCGTATTTACATTAATCCCTTTTCGGGTGTCTGTTGTACAATTGGGTGCAGTGTAGTCCCCAAAATTCCATAAAAACTGAACTGCTGTACTGGTGCAAAAAGAAGAAAAATGCATATTGGCCGGAGGGGCATACATAGTGTCTCCTGCACATTGGTATTTATTGGTGACTTTCGCATTACCCAATTCAATTCTTGCTTTGGGACCCAGTATATCTATGGTGTCATAAAGTACCGTATCACACAACCCTCTTTTAATGTGCAGTGTTATAGGATGTCTTCCGCAACCGGAAATAATTTGCTTGGGCATCTTGAACGCGCTATCCCATATAGGCACCCCGTTTTGTCCGTCAGGCTGAAAAACCACCCAAGTATAAGTTACACCGGCACCCGCAGATGCGCTGAAATTTATATTCCCCCTATTGCTGTAGCAAACCTTTTTAGGTGAAATTCCCCAAGTAAAACTCCCTACCGGAACTGAAAAATTACTGATGTCTGTCGCAAAGGTATCTGTACATCCTTGCTTGTTGGTTACGATAAGTTTTGCATTAAAAATACCATTACCTGTGTATGTATGAATGACGTTGTCCCATGAACTGTTTACAACAGAATCTCCGTCACCAAAAATCCATTTGTAATTTTTCACATCAGCCTGTTGGGTATAGCTTTCATTTACAAATAATATTCTGATGAAACCACAACCCTGTTGCTGAACGATTACTTTAAATTTAGGGTACACATCTGGGGCAACTGTTACGGCATTACTAATCACTTTTCTGCTCATGCAACCGAATGTGTCCTTAACTTCTATCACCGGACTGAATGTACCTATGGCACCATACACATGACAAAAATCTTTCTGACTTATCGGAGAACTTAAATCTCCTGCTCCATCACCGAATAAAATAGTACGTTGAACAATGTTACCACTACCCAAAACTGAACGGTCTTTGAAACAAAAATAGTTACCTTCAAAACATTGCGAGGTGGTACTTTCAACGGTTAGATTTGCTGAGGGCAAAGGCAATACCTGCACATTTACAGGTGTTGCGTTACAGGTGTTTCCACCGGAAAATGTAACCTTTAAGGTGATTTGGTAAGTACCTGGTGTGTTGTATTTGTAATTTGGTTTTTGTGTGGAATCTGTTTTGCTGTCACCAAAGTCCCATTCATACTTAGTTACTGTTCCTCCGCTGGTGACAGGAGCTAAGGTAACGGTTGTACCTAAACATATTTTCACTGATGTCGCTGAAATAGAACAGGTTTGAGCAGTGGCCCATACTGAGTTTAGAAAAAACAGAAACAGAAAAATATACTTATTCATAGTACTTAAACAATAATAAAAGATGGCCTAAGCAAAACTATTTTAACCATGCATCCAGCCATCGAAAATACTCCCGCTGCCACAATACTGAGTTTTGAGGTTTAAGCATCCAGTGGTTCTCATCCGGAAAACTCAAGAACCTGCTGGGTATACCTTTAATTTGTGCTGCTGTAAATGCTTCCATACCCTGAGTTACAGGAACACGAAAATCTTTTTCATTGTGAATTACCAATAAGGGCGTATCCCAGTTTTTCACAAACAAATGTGGTGATGCTGAAAAATTTGCCGGACGGGGCTCCTGCCAGTATGGACCCTTGTTATCGTTGTTCGCAAAAAACATTTCTTCCGTACTACCGTACCAACTCTCCATATTAAACATGCCACAATGCGCAATAAAACATTTAAATCTTTTGTTATGATTACCCGCTAACCAATATACTGAGTAGCCACCAAAACTTGCACCTACGGCCCCCAACTTATCTTTGTTTACATACGATTCTTTAGCAACTTCATCAATGGCACTGATATAATCCCGCATGCACTGCCCTCCGTAATCGCCAATAATAGCATCGTTCCATTCTTTACCAAACCCGGGCAAACCTCTTCTGTTTGGCGCTACAACAATGTATCCTTTTGCGGCCATCAACTGAAAATTCCAACGGTAGCTAAAAAACTGTGAAACGGGACTCTGTGGCCCTCCCTGACAATATAAAAGTGCAGGGTACTTTTTAGTGGCATCAAAATCAGGAGGGAGTATTACCCAGGTAAGCATATCTTTCCCGTCTGTGGTTTTCACCATTCGTTTCTCCACTTTACCCATCTTTATTGTGGAAAGCAATTGCTTGTTTTCAAAAGTAAGCTGACGGGTTGCGCCTGTTTTAGGGTCAATAACATACAACTCTGCCGGAGAACTGATGGACATTCTTGAACCCACCAAAGTTGTTTCCTTATCAGTTGATGCGGCTGAAATGGATATATAATCATAATCTCCTTTGGTAAGTTGTGGGTATACGTTAGCCTTAAGCAATCTGTTTAAAGTAAAAACCTGCTGTGTAGCATTGATTGTGGAAGTAAACGACAATACTGAATTATTCACCCAGATAAAATTTTCTACTGAATGCGCAAAAGCAACGGTAAGGTCACGTACAAAAGGCAGCGTGGGAGTTCCTTCTGCAATTAGTGAAACACCATTCATATCAAACATCATCAGCCTGGTTTTATCGCTTTCATAGCCGGGAGTTTCCATGCTCATCCAAACCACAACACTACCATCAGGCGAGAATTGTGGATTTTTATCGTAACCGTTCATTCCCGCAGAAAGGTTCAATGTTTTACCTGAAGCCAACTCATACAAGTAAATATCAGTATTCGTGCTAACCGCCTCTGTGGTTCCCTGCATCTTTTTACAACTGTAAACAATGTACCTCCCATCCGGACTCCAGGCCACTTCTTCCATACCACCAAAGGGTTGTGTGGGTGCATCAAAAGGTTCTCCCTGCAAAATATCTTTCCCTCTTGTAACCAATCCTGTTGAAGAAATATTTGCTACAAAAAGGTGTGAACTGAATTCATCTTCCCAATTGTCCCAATGACGGTACATTAATCCATCAGCAATTTTACCCGTGGCTTGCGGCAAATCAGGATAAATATTTTTTATTGTCATACGGGTCTGCACATCCGCAGCATAAACCAGTTTCATCCCATCTGTTGAATACAGATAACCGTTTATTCCTCCTGAAACGGAGGTAACCTGAACAGGGTTTGTGCCATCTGCATTCATTTGCCAAAGTTGCATTTCTCCGCTTTTGGCACACATGAATGCAATTTTACCATTCACGAATTTTACTGAGTTAACATTCCATGAATCGTTTGCTAACAACTTGGGGTCACCACCTGCAACCGGAATACTGTAAAGAAAACTCTTACCGCTATTAGCCGCAAGATCATATCGTTTTACTACATAAATTATTGTTTTGCCGTCTTTAGACAAGTCAAACTCGTTGATTCGGCCTAATTTCCAAAGCAACTCTGGGGTAAGGACATTTTGTCCAAATAAACACCCGTAAAAAAAGATGAAGAGTATACTGAGCAGTTTTCGCATATTTGAAAAATTATAATGTCCTTCAAACATACAAAAAATGATTATCAGTTTAACAGATAAAAGAGCCTTGGTTTGTGGCAGCACACAAGGGATAGGTAAAGCCATTGCTATAGAACTTGCTAAAAGCGGAGCTTCGGTTACACTTGTAGCCCGTAATGAAGATAAACTAAAAAATGTTTTACAGGAACTCTCAACCCTGCACAAAGCTGAACACCATTACATCACAGCTGATTTTTCTAAGCCTGATGAGCTCAAAAAATATATTTCAGCTTATACTACAGAACATCCTGTTCATATATTGATAAATAATACGGGCGGCCCCGCTGCCGGTCCCATTGCGAATGCCACTACAGAATCCTTTATACTAGCATATGAACAACATCTCATTTGCAATCATATTCTGATGCAGGCCACTTTAGACGGAATGAAAAAAGCGGGATACGGACGTATTATAAACATTATCTCCACTTCTGTAAAACAACCGCTGGCTAATCTGGGAGTTTCTAACACCACCAGAGCAGCAGTGGCAAACTGGTCAAAAACATTAGCAACTGAATTGGCCGGATTTGGTATAACAGTAAACAACGTTTTACCAGGTGCAACTAAAACTGTACGTTTGGAAAGTATCATTCAGAATAAAGCGACTCAATCTGTCACAGATATAGCTTCCATAGAAGCTCATATGATTGCTGAAATTCCTGCCGCACGTTTTGCAGCAGCAGAAGAAATTGCATACGCAGCCGTGTTTCTTGCCTCGCCACAGGCGGCATACATCACAGGAATCAATTTGCCTGTTGATGGGGGGCGAACGGGTTGTTTGTGACCTTAATGGATTCCTTCGGAGATGATATAAATCACAATTAAAGAATTATGGTAAATCAAAAAAAAGCATTTACTTTGTAATACAGACAAACGGATTGACCTAACTGACAAATGGTAAAAACACTTTCGTTTTTGTTATTGCTTTCTTTCTCCTGGCAAATATCAGGGAGGCTTCACACCTTGCTTCTATTTAAGCTCAATGAAAAGAAAATTGTAACTGAATTGTGTGAAAATAAAAACATTCCATCAAAGAAATGTGAGGGAAAATGTTTTCTGAAAAAAGAATTTAAAAAAGAAACAGAGAACGAACAAAAGCAGGCTTCTAATGTAAAAGATTATCTCGAAACTCTTATCTGTACCAATGGTCATAGTTTTAAAATAACGCTCCACTCCATTCGTTTCAATTACCCACTTGTTTCATTCTCTGCCGTATCTGGCAGGCATAACGCTGTTTTTCACCCCCCCACAATAGGTTAAATAATCATTTAAATCTCTATTTACCCTATTGGTGAATTGCGCTCTTTTTTAATATTATTTATTTAACTTTATTTATCATGAAATCACTAGCTAAAGCTACCAAAGCAATATTGATGTTTACCATCAGTTTCTCCCTCATTTTCGTTACCTCATGCAAAAAAGATGACGATACTTCAACTCCAATACCTACAGACCCTTTTCCTATCCCATCAAGTTTAAAACTGGTGGGTACAACATATGCCCAAGGTGCCTCAACCATCGTAAAGTTATATGCTGAAACTGACCTGCAAACAGGTTACAATAAAATTTATGTTGCCCTGTATGATTCAATAACTAAAGTGCGCATTACTGACTCTCACATTGGATTCAGTCCTTTAATGCATATGATGAGCATGACTCATGCTTGTCCGGTTGAAAACCCTGATGAAAACGCTGTGAAAGGACTTTTTGAAGGTGCTATTTATTTCTCTATGCCTTCTAACAGCAGTGAATACTGGACACTAACTCTACATGTACATAATCATTCAAACGACAAAGAAGGAGAAGCGGAATTTGATATTTCTGTAAAAAACACTCCGAATAGAATTATGTCACTCACTGCATTGAATGATAGCAGTAAAATTTTAATCAGCCTGGTGAAACCACTTAAGCCCGAAGTAGGAATGAACGATTTTGAAATAGCTATTCATAAAAGAGCAAACATGATGAGTTTCCCCGGAGTTGATAACTACACAGTAGAAATTGAACCCACTATGCCAAGTATGGGTCATGGATCACCCAACAATGTTAATCCCTCTTTTACTGTAAACGGACATTATGCAGGTAAAGTAAACTTCACCATGACAGGTTTGTGGAGAGTAAAATTCCTAATTAAACAAGGAACAGCCATTGTAGACAGTACCGCTTACTTTGATATCACACTGTAATGCCGTACAAGAAAATATGGTATATTTTCATCATCAAGTGCTGTTGTTTTACAACAGCACTTGCTCAAAACTCTGTTGCAGATTCAGCCATAAAAAAACTGGAGTTGAATGAAGTAATTGTATGCGAACATTTTTTGCAGCAGGATGATATATTTAATTTTTACAGAAACAACAAATCAGCCACAACAGAAGAAATTTTACTGAGAATGCCCGGCATTTCACTAATAAGAAGGGGCAGCTACGGTATGGAACCCATGTTGAGGGGGTACTCAGCGGGACAAATTAATCTAACCCTTGACGGGATGAAAATTGTGGGTGCCTGTACAGATAAAATGGATCCTGTAAATATTTATGTGGAACCGGCCAACCTTCAGAGTTTGCAAGTTGCCACCGGTGCATCAGGATCGGGCATGGGATCAACCTTGGGCGGGGGAATTAATATGGCACTGAAAGAACCGGAGTTTTTATGTAACAACAAACCTTACGTTGGTTTTAACAGTGGTTATAACACTGTTAACCGTAGCACCAGCAATAGCCTGTTTCTTAATCTGAACAATAATAAAATTGCATGGAGGATCAGCGGAGCATATCGCAAGGCAGATGACTATAAAACTGGTGGAAATTTAATCGTGCCCTTTTCAGGTTATGAAAAAACTAACGTGGCTACAGTAATAATTTGGCAGGTTTCAGAAAAACACTCTCTGAAAGCAGATTACCTTGACGACAGAGGATGGAATATCGGCTTCCCTGCACTCACCATGGACGTTGGGTATGCGCATGCAACAATCGCCTCATTCACACACACTTTTCAAAACGACAAAAGTTTCTTTAAAGAAATAAAATCTAAAGCTTACTTCAACACCATTAAACACAGCATGGATGATACACGAAGACCATTTGTACCTATGCACATGGATATGCCCGGTGAAAGCAAAACCATGGGTTACTTCTCAGAGTTCAACATTAAAAAAATACAGAAACATAAGTTAGCAGGACGAGTTGATGCCTCACATAGTTTCACATTGGCAGAAATGACAATGTACCCGCAAAACGAACCCTCTATGTTTATGCTAACTCTTCCTGATAATTATCGCATCAATACAGGAGTATTTTTAAAAGATGACATTCAGATAGACTCACTTCAATACCTTACAGCAAGTTCAAGGGTTGACAGAATGCTAAGTGTGATGGACAGCGATTTTGGCAAAAAACAATGGTCAGTATTCGGTACATTTCCTCTACAGCGTGTTTTTTATACATCCAATTTTCAACTTGCCTATAGCAGAATACTTAGCAAAAGCACATCAGTAAAAGCCGGGATAGGATATGCTGAACGTGCACCAACACCTAATGAATTATATGGCTACTATCTCTTTAACCGGTTAGACAATTTTGATTACATCGGCAATTTATTGCTGGAAAAAGAACAGGCAAAACAGGCCGAAATAGAACTAAACATCGTGCAAAAGAGAACCTTGTTACAAGCTGTAGTTTATTATCACCACATTAATAACTACATATTGGGTGAATTGAACTCTTCCTGGGTTGCTATGACTATAGGGGCAAGAGGTGTTAAAAGCTACACTAACCTTCCCTTTGCCCGAATTTACGGGGGTGATTTTACCCTGTCTTATCTCTTCAATAAACATCTGGAACATATCAGTACAGCCAAAATCACCATAGGGGCTGATTCTGATGGAGAAGCTTTGCCTCAGATGCCGCCTTTAAAATGTTTACACGCGTTTAAGTTCAAAAAGAAGGGTTGGTTTGTTCAGCCTGAAATAGAATGGACCTTGCCACAATATCGCAACAGCGCTTCATTTGGTGAAATGGAAACAAATGCTTACAGCATTTTCAACCTCAGGATGGGATACAAATTCAACACACGTGGACACATTGTCCACTTTAGTACATCTGTAGAAAATATTACTGACCATACATATAGAGAACACCTTGATTTTTCAGCAGTTACAAGACCCGGGAGAAGTTTTATATTTAATCTGAGCTACTCTTTTCACAAACCTTGATAGGTGCTTATAAACATTATGAGATCCATTCAGAGTAATCTAAACACATATAGATTGCTTTAAAAACACATTTTGTCATATCTTCGTGTTATCCAGACTCTAACTAATGAATAGATTATATTCTATAGTGCTTTCTTTTTTTGCTTTAATAAGCATTCAATCGTCAGCACAAAGCATACTTCAACTTAAAACAGGTACAGTAAACCTCAGTTCCAATATAGATAGTATTCTGGAGGTTGGCTCCTTGCATGAAACAGCCCTATTTAACCAACAGTATTATTTGGTTTTAAGTTTCAACAAAATACCTTCTGTAAGTGCATTCAAACAGCTTTCTTCTTCAGGTGTAACATTTCTTGATTACCTGCCTGAAAAATCTTACTTGGTAGCTGTTGCCAAAGAAGCCAATATTTCAATGCTGAAGGCCAATGGTGTAATTGCTATAAACCAATTGCAGGGTATACATAAAATATCCAAAACGCTACAACAACCACCTTTGCCTGAATGGACCATTACAGGTGACGGAAAAATAAAAGCCACCATAGATTACTTTAGCAACTGTACCCTTGAAGAAATTGAAAAAAACCTTATTTTAAAAGGCGTTTCTGTTCTAGAACGTAAACCTTACGTATTTCAACTCGATGTAGTTTTTCCAAGTGAACTGCTCAATACCATTGCTCAGTTACCTTATGTGAATTATATTGACCCTGCAAGTCCGCCTGTAACTCCTGACAATACACCGGGGGTTAATAATCACAGAGCTAACGTACTCACATCAGCAATTGCCGGACGCAATCTGAGCGGACATGGTGTTAGTGTTGGCATTGGTGATGGTGGTTTTGTTACACCGCATCTTGATTTTCAAAACAGGCAAACTAATTTTGCTGGTACGGTATTAGGCGGATGGGGTGATCACGGGGACCACGTTACCGGAACTGTGGGCGGGGCAGGTATCATCAACAAAAACTACATGGGAATGGCCCCAAAAGCTACACTGTATGCCACTCAATCATCGGGCTTTGTTTCCAACACCGCATATTATTTTAATAATTTTGGGATTGTGCTTACCAATAATTCCTACGGAATAATATCTACTTGCTCAACTTTTGGGTTGTATACAGGTATAAGTCGTATTCTGGATATGCAACTCATTGCCAGCCCTGCTGTAAACCACATTTTTGCAGCTGCAAATGATGGTGGCACAAGCTGCTCTCCCTATCCCGCAGGTTTTGCAACCATGAGTCAGGGATATGGCGCCAGTAAGAATGTGCTTACTGTTGGGGCTGTATCTGACCTTGATGCAATAGCAGGTTTCTCCAGCAGGGGGCCTTGTGCTGACGGAAGAATAAAACCTGACATATGCGGGGTAGGTGTATCTGTTACCTCTACAATACCCAACAACACCTACGGTACGAAAAATGGCACCAGTATGGCTACTCCGGGTGTTACCGGCACATTGGCACTTATTTACGAAAGATACAAACAACTCAACAGTGGCGCTAACCCTGATGCTGCTTTAATCAAAGCGATTGTAATGAACACTGCTGATGATATAGGAAATGCAGGACCTGATTTCAGACATGGTTACGGAAGATTAAATGCCAAGAGAGCTGTTGAAGCAATTGAGGCCGGTACTTTTACAAATAAAAATGTAAGCCAAAATGACTCCGTTACTCAAACCATTACAGTTCCATCAGGCGCACTTCAAATACGTGTATTGGTTTATTGGAAAGATAAAGAAGGTAATGCAAGTGCAAACCCTGCATTGGTAAACAATGTAGATATGCATGTGATTAGTCCTTCTGCAACACTTATACGACCATGGGTACTGAATACTACTCCCGCCTTAGTTAATAGCACTGCCGTGCAGGGTATAGATAACTTAAATAACGTGGAGCAGGTAACTATTAACAATCCTGCTGCAGGCAATTACACTACTAGTTTGATTGGCAAATCCATTCCGTTCGGGCCTCAAAAATGTTTTATAGTCTGGGAAGTAATTATGCCCTCTCTTGCACTCACTTTTCCGGCAGGTGCTGAGAAATTCAGCCCGGGAAGCACACAACGCATCCGTTTTGATGCCTATGGTTTTACCAGCGGCAATTTTATTCTGGAATATAGTATAAATAACGGAACTTCATGGTTCACCATAAGCAATACAGTAAGTGTATCTGCACGTTCATTTGACTGGCTTGTACCATCAGCAATTTCGTCCAACTGCAGGGTACGCGTAAGGCACTCCACTGTAACAACATTAAGAGATAGTTCACTTACATTTACTATAATCGGCATACCAAGTATTTCAATTGCTACCACTACCACTTGTGGCAATCAGGTTTTATTAAGATGGAACCCTGTGGCAGGTGCAACTTCCTACGATGTGATGATGATAAATGGAACGGGCTGGACTACTGTAGGAAATACCGGGTCTCAATATTATACTATCAGCAACCTTCCAACCGGAGTAGCTTATTGGTTCAATGTAAGAGCAAATGGTGCATCAGGAGAACAAAGTTCGCTTGATACTGGTATTTCCATCACTATTAACGCAGCAGGGTGCAGCTACACCTCAACTGATGGAGGGGTCTCAAAGGTATTGAGCCCCACCAGTGGCAGATTCAACACATCCACTGAATTAAGCTCCAATACCAACATATCAGTCGAAATCAAAAACTATGGTACTTCTTCACTGGGGAATTTTCCGGTAAGTTTTCAAATAAATGGAGGTGCTGTTATTACTGAAGTTTTTTCCGGTTCAATCGCTGCAAATAACACTACCTCTTTTACGTTCTCTTCAACTGTTAATCTATCAGGCATAGGCAACTACTCTATCAAGACATGGACAAGTATACCTGCTGACACTGTAGGCTCGAACAATTACAGTTCATCAGAAATAAGACATCTTGACAATTACGTAGTCGTACTACCCTATACTCAAAGTTTTGAAGGGGCCTCTGATACTATTATCAATGACACGTATATTGGTATGGCCGGACTCAACGAGTTTGATTACACAAATACTAATCCGCTTTGCAGACTACGAACTACTGGTCCGATAAATCTAATAAAAACTGGCCAAAGGGCTGTCTTTTTGGATAAATCACAAAACACATTTGGTACGCATGCCAATAACCTAGTTTCAACTCTGAATATGTCAGCATACACTTCTGCCGATAATATTCAGTTAAGTTTCTCCTACTTACATACCGGTGAAGATAAAGACGACAATGATAGCGTTTGGATAAGAGGTAACGATTTATCACCCTGGATACCTGTATACGATTTATGGGGTAATAAATCAGCAGCTGGAACTTATAAAAATGTAACAAATATTGATGTGACACAAACCTTGCTAAATGCCGGTCAAAATTACAGCAGCAGTTTTCAAATAAGATTCGGACAAGAAGGCAACTCAACTCAGCGAACCGCTAATGATAGTGATGGTTTTGTATTTGATGATATAGTACTAGAGGACATTGGGAATGACATTGAACTGGTAAGTTCTTCTTCTCCTCTTTCTGGATGCGGATTAAGCGGTGGAAGTGATGTGACCGTAACCATCAAAAATAATGGCACAACCCCTGTCTCTAATTTCTTAGTTTATTATACTATAAATGGCACAGGCACTGTATCAGAAGTTTTCACTTCAACAATTACCCCGGGTGCTACATCTGCATTTACTTTCAACACCAAAGCCAATCTAGCAGTACCCGATTTTTACTCCATAGTGATTTGGTGCGAGCTTCCACTTGACGGAAAAAACAACAATGATACTTTATATTCTACCGTTCAAAGTATTGAACTAGTTAACACCTTTCCTTATAACCAGTCATTTGAAACTAATAATGGCAATTTTTATACAGGTGGGACTAACAGCAGTTGGATGTGGGGAATTCCTGCCGGTATAAAAATTGATACTGCAGGTAATGGATCAAACGCTTGGGTTACTAACTTAAGCGGTGATTACAACGATGGTGAACTTAGCTATTTATATTCACCATGTTTTAATCTTAGCTCACTCCCTTCGGCTGTGCTATCATTCAACATGACCTACCATACTGAAAATGGATACGATAGAGTTTGGGTAGAGTATAGCGAGAACAGCACAACATGGACCAAACTCGGAATATCAGGTAGTGGTACAAACTGGTATTCTACAGGAGGGGGCACACAGGTATGGGAAGGAACCTCCACCGGATGGTCTGTAAGAAGTTTTAACATTCCCTTAGGATCTATAGTTGATAAAACTAATGTACGATTCAGGATTGTCTTTAGTGCTGACGGCAGCATAACAGATGAAGGTGTTGGCATTGATGATTTTCTCATTATCGGCACACCCAATACCATTTATTCAGGTGGCAATATGAGTGTGGCGGTTACCTCAACAGGTAGCGGCTGGCTTGATTTTATATCAGGAGGTCAAAGAATTGCATCCATCAACGATAACGGACAAAACTTAGGGAATGTAACTGTTCAGGTAGGTATTTCAGGACTTAACAGAACGTATGATAATCATAAAGTGCTTCGAAGAAATTGGGCAGTAAAAACAGCAAACAACCCAACGAGTACATACACTGTACGACTATACCTCTTAAATACTGAATACAATTTGCTCAATGCCGCAGATGACTCCATTTCCAGCACGCATGATCTGGGTGTAACAAAATACAATGGATCAAACGAAGACACTATATACACCAACAATAGCGGAACATATACGTTTATACCACCCTCGTCCATCAGAAAGGTTCCTTTTAACAACGGGTATTATTTGGAATTTACCGTGAACAGTTTTTCTGAATTCTGGGTTCATGCGGGCGGACCAAATCACAACACACCATTACCTGTAGAGTGGCAAAACTTCAAGGCTGATAAACTTGGAGAAGATGCTTTGTTAAGTTGGACCACTGCGACTGAAAAAGGCAACGATTATTTTACTGTGGAACTTTCAGCCTCACAAACTAAAAATCAATTCACCCCGATAGGTAATGTTAAAGCAGCAGGCAATAGCTTTGTAGCAAAAAGCTACACGTTTACCGATACTGAAAAGAATAAAAACGGCTTGCGTTACTACCGCATAAAACAAACCGATTATAACGGGATGTATTCTTACTCTGCCGTTCGGGCACTTGACTTTACAGGTGAAAATACAACCGTTGTGAGTATTCAACCTAACCCTACTCCGGGTGAGTTATTCTTGAAAATAAACGGCAGCAAGGCTGAAAAAGCTACCGTACACATCAGTGACTTTACCGGAAGGATCTTAACGGAACATACATTACAACTGACTTCAGCAACTGAGCAAAATTTTGCTGTGCAAGAAGTTGCCGGACTTAAAGCAGGGATATACTTTGTAAGAGTAAACATAAAAACAGAGCAGTATATATTTAAGCTGATTAAGAATTAACCCTCACAAGGCTTCATTCTTCTTGTGCGTCTAATAATTCCCTTCCTAAAACCACGTTTTGTGTAATGGTTTGTTCATTGCCTATGGAAAGCACCAACCTGTATATACCTGCAGGTAGTTCGCGAGTAGAAAGTGTGACTTTGGTAATAGTTTTCCCTGCATACATTGGTTGATTACATAGCACTTCTTTCACTAAACAATTATCCCGATTATACACTTTTAACGACACTGATGAAGCAGAGACCAGACTATACTCAAATGAGCAGGTAGTTTTATACACCGCAGCATCAGTATACTCTTCCGGATGAATGGCCTGTAAACTGCTTATCTCTCTGCTGAATGGTGGCTTCATCGGTAATCCGGTAACAGAGGCCACATAACTGCGTAATTTATTTTGCATAGCTGTATCACTCATGCTGATTTCCCAAACCGGTTTCCGATCAGATACACTCCATACAGCTGCTTGTCCGGCAGCATTGTGCAAGTGATGCTTATCAATGAACCGGGCAATTTTCTGCAACTTATCATTCCCCATACGACCAGAAGAAAAGTCGGTTGATGATGATGGTGAAGCATCATGTCGCTGGGCACACATAGCGTATACATCCTGAGTTAATTCTTTACCCGGCATAAGTACAAAATCAATTGGCCTAATCACCAGCATATTTTGCACATTGCTGTCTTTAGGAACAAGTAAACGCCCGACTTCCAGGGAAACATTTAAAGGATGGGGAGATTGATTTCTTAACGTAACCTGCAGGCATTTTCCGTAATGTGAATTTGCCGCACCGGCTTTGCCCTTAGCAGAAAACGATACTTTTTTTTGTTGGAGGGCCTGCTCTAAATTTATGCCTGAGGTTAAGCCTGTTTGTGCTGCCAATAATGTGGCAACTACAAACATTTTTGTTACACTTTTCATGGCTCATAAGATTTAAGTTAAATTGAAAAAGTGTAAGGGTATTTTACATAGGTTTGCTTTAATACAAAACGCCTGTAAAGAAGCTATTAGTATCAGAGCATTCCACAATACTCCTGCTAATGAGCAAAATGCAAACGAAAAGCCCTGTAAACAGCGGATAAATACTTGTAAACACCTGTGGAAATTCATTTAGATAAAGGCTTCATTCAAAAGGATAGCTTTGCGGGCTGGTATGGAAAATATTGAACTTTGGGTATGGTTAATTGTAGGAGTTTTGTTGGCAGCACTGCTGATACAGTTATACTATTATCTCGCTGTATTCAGTAAACTTGCTTTTTATCAGGCTCAAGCAAAAGGGTATACAGATACACCCGAAGTATCTGTAATTATTGCTGCAAGAAATGAAAGTACGAACCTGAGTAAAAATCTTCCGGCAATTTTGGAACAACAGTACCCCAACTATGAAGTAGTGGTAGTGAATGACGGCAGTTGGGACGATAGCATTGAAATACTGGAAGCCTTCGAGCGCCAATATCCACACCTCAAAATTGTTGACTACAAAGAGCAGGAAAAATACCCTAAAGGCAAAAAATTTGCACTCATGCTTGGCATTAAAGCTGCCAAGAATGAAGTGCTAGTGTTCACTGATGCTGATTGCATGCCAGCAGGTAAACAATGGCTGAGCCTGATGGTTTCCAACTATGTGGCAGGTAAACAAATTGTATTGGGTTTCTCTCCTTTTACACGAAACAGCAGTTTACTTAATCTCATAATACGTTTTGAAACCTTCACTACCGCAATGATGTATTTTTCGCTGGCTCTAAAGGGAAAAGCATACATGGGTGTTGGACGTAACCTCTCCTATTCCAAATCGCTTTTTTTTAAAGTGAAAGGATTTGCCAGCCACCAGCACATTATGAGTGGTGACGATGATTTATTTGTTAATGAAACTGCCACAGCTACCAACGTGGCCATTGAAATACATCATGATAGTTTTGTGACCACTGAACCCAAAACAACCTGGGGCGATTGGATGCACCAAAAAGCCCGGCACATGAGCACAGGTAAGTACTATAAACCCTCAGACAAATTAAGACTGGGCCTGTTCTACAGCAGTTGGGTAGCTTTTTATTGCTCACTTATTGCGGCCATTGTATTGCTTTTGCCTTACCCAGATTTATTAAAAGCCATAGCCGCGTTGTACGGCATTCGTTTACTGGTACAGTATATCATAGGTTATATGGCGGCTAAGCGGCTAAAAGAAAACAGCCTGCTTTACTTCCTTCCGTTTCTTGATTTCGTGTATGTATTCTATTTTCTTGTAAACGGAACCCGCGCTTTGTTTGTAAAACCAAAAGTGTGGTAACATGGAGTTACTACTCAAATATTTTCCGCAACTCAACGACACCCAGTTGGAGAAATTCTCCCGTTTACAGGAGTTATACACCCATTGGAATGCTCAGATTAATGTAATCTCACGCAAAGACATGGAGCATTTTTATGAGCGTCATGTGTTGCATTCTTTGGCCATTACCAAACAGTTTCATTTTACAGAAGGCACAAAATTACTGGACATTGGTACGGGCGGAGGTTTCCCTTCCATTCCGCTGGCTATTTTTTTTCCTGAAGTACACATCACTGCTTGTGACTCCATCGGCAAAAAAATAAAAGTAGTTACTGAGGTGGCACAAGCATTAGAACTTCACAACATTCACCCACATACCGGACGAGTGGAACAGGTAAACGGTCGCTTTGATTTTATAGTGAGCAGGGCTGTTGCCCCGTTAAGCGACTTATACAAATGGACACAACATCAGGTAGCTGCTAAGGGCCGAAATAAAATGGCCAACGGTTGGATTTGCCTGAAAGGTGGTGACCTGAAAGATGAAATTGCCGAAGTGAAAAAACTGAATAAAACACTTCATGTAGAGCAATGGAACTTAAACGATTTTTACACGGAAGAATTTTTCGAAACAAAGAAGTTGTTGTACGTGTATTAAGAAAAATCAAGTAGTGTTTGCATGAATAAATTCTAACACAACTGCATTGTCACTCAAACTGCCACTTCTAATTAGCTATGTTCGGTATACATTATTGCTACCGCTTCTCACCTCCTCGAAATAACAGCCGTTTGGCAATTGCTGAAATCGCACACACTCAATTCCTCTACATTGCCCTTTATTAGTCTGCCGTGTTGCCTCATAGGGTTTAATTCTGACAAACAATCAAAACTATACCTCTGTATTCAACAAATAAGTTGAATTTACTTGCTTCAACCGTTATTTATAGTATTTTCGCCTCAGCGATTGAGTTATAGTTGATACGGAAATAGCATTCTCAAGCTCAAACAAAATATAAACTTGCTTTACCAAAATGAAAAAATTACTCCTGGTCTTATTGTTGTTTTGCACATTTAGTAGTGTGAAAGCACAAACCTTCAACTCACAACTAGCAACCATGTTGCAGGATACTCTCAACTACTACGTTGCTGCGATAACCAATATCAAAGGAATGTCGGCCAGCGTATACGTTCCCGGTCAGGGCATATGGAAAGGAACTGCCGGTGTATCTTACACCGGGCAACCTATTACCTCTGATATGCGTTTTGGAATTGCCAGTAACACCAAATTATTTGTATCAACCATCATGCTGAAGCTTGCTGAAAATGGGATTATAAGTTTGGATGATTCAGTAAAAAAGTGGCTTCCAACATATCAAAATGTAAATCCTAATATTAAAATCAGGCAACTACTCAACCATACAAGCGGAGTTTCTGATCCCATTTTTACTTCTCCCTGGATGGATACTATAATGGCCAACCCAACACGGGTGTTTCCCCCAACCGAAGTGTTAACTTGGCTTGGTGCTCCTCTATTTTCGGTAGGAACAAGTTATGGGTATTCTAATGTAAATTATATTCTGGCAGGTATGATTGCCAAAAATGCAACCGGCTTCCATGTCTCCAGACTGATTCGTGACAGTATTCTTGCTCCTTTAAACATGGATAGCACCTTTTACGATGTGGAGGAAACAGCAGTTGGTACTATTTCTCACCGCTGGTGGAACAATGTAGATTACCATACCACTTCTAGAGTAGGATTAAATACAGCAGGTGGGTGTGCAGGTGCTATGTTCTCTACAGCAGCCGAGATGTCGCAATGGTACAGGGCTCTTTTCTCAGGGCAAATTCTTAATCAATCCTCGCTGAATGAGCTGAAGAATTTTTTAAATACTCAATCACCAACTTATCAATATTCGCTCGGATTATCAAGAGAAAAAACGCAGGGGCTTACATATTGGGGACATGGTGGTTCTACTTGGGGCTATCGAAGTAAAATGATTTATGACTCATGCCGGCAAGTAGCAGTTTGCGGACTTACCAATTCTTTCCCCTCTGGGATGGAATCTGTTACTTTTTTATTATACCGAGCAGTGGTAAATCACATCCCTGCCTGCAGCGGCCCTATTACTGGTGCAGCAAATGTGTGCCAAGGGCAAAACGCTGTAACATACAACGTACCTGCAATTGCTAATGCAACTTCCTATACATGGACCTTACCTACAGGTACAACAGGTACAAGTACTACCAATAGTATAACTGTAAATTTCGGGGTAACTGCAACCTCCGGAGTTATTACTGTAAAAGGAAACAACACATACGGTTCAGGAGCAAGTTCAGCCATCGCCATTACTGTTAATCCTTTACCTACAGCTGCAGGAACTATTTCAGGCAATTCAACTGTGTGCCAAGGGCAAGATTCAGTGCTGTACGTTGTACCCATCATCAATAATGCTACTTCCTATATGTGGACTTTACCATCAGGTGCAACAGGAGCAATTAATAATGACACAATCATAGTAAGCTATAGTGCTGCGGCATCATCAGAAAACATTTCAGTAAAAGGAAACAATGCTTGCGGTAATGGAACTTCGTCTACTCTTTCTGTTACCGTGAATCCATTGCCATCAGCTACTGGAACTATTTCAGGCGATGCAACTGTGTGTCAAGGGCAAGATTCTGTAATGTACATTGTACCCACCATCAACAACGCTACTTCTTATGTGTGGACTTTACCTTCGGGGGCAACAGGTGCAATCAATAACGATACCATCAAAGTAAACTTCAGTGCTACGGCATCCTCAGGAAACATTTCTGTGAAAGGAAACAATGCCTGTGGTGATGGAACGACTTCTACAATATCCATAACTGTAAACCCTCTGCCTGATGCTGCCGGAACTATTTCAGGCGATGCAACTGTATGCCAAGGGCAAGATTCCGTGCTGTACATTGTACCCACCATCAACAACGCTACTTCTTATGTGTGGACTTTACCTTCGGGGGCAACAACAGGCGCAATCAATAACGATACCATCAAAGTAAACTTCAGTGCTATGGCATCCTCAGGAAGCATTGCAGTAAAAGGAAACAATGCTTGTGGTGATGGAACGACTTCTACAATATCCATAACTGTAAACCCTCTGCCTGATGCTGCCGGAACCATATCAGGAAATACAACCGTTTGTCAAACACAAGACTCCGTGATATACACGTTACCAAATGTTAACAATGCTACTTCGTATGTATGGTCGTTGCCTTCAGGTGCAACAGGTGCAATCAATAACGATACCATCAAAGTAAACTTCAGTGCTACGGCATCCTCAGGAAACATTACAGTAAAAGGAAACAATACCTGTGGCAACGGAACCTCTGCCACACTCGCGGTTACTGTAAATCCGAAACCTGTTACACCAACTATTTCCCTCATTGGAAATGTACTTCAATCGGATGCTACAAACGGCAATCAATGGTATAATTCAGCAGGTGTAATAAGTGGTGCTACCAATTCCTTCTACACAGCTCCGATTACTGACAATTATTACAACATTGTAACCCTTATGGGATGCAATTCAAATCAGTCAAATAGTATTCATGTTACAGTTGCCGGAGTTGGAATTGCAACACAACCGAATCAGTTGGGTCTCTCTGTTTATCCTAACCCGGCCTCTGAGTTGATTAATATATACACCTTCTACAGCTCCGAACGAATGTTGAACTTCTACACGGCATTAGGTTCACTTGTACGAACCGAAAAAATGAATGCCTCGCCACAACAAATAAATATAAGCAGCCTGCCAATCGGAATTTACCTTATTGAAATCATTTCTACGAATGGAACAGAAAGACAAAAACTGATTATCCGAAGGTAGATTTCAAACGGAAAATTTGAATTTCAAGTTAACAACTGCTCAGACTTCCCTGTTTTTCTTTTGAAAAAGGATTTGTAAAAAGCATGCAAGAATCAAAATCTCACACTACGTGATTGTACTTTAATATGCATACTAAATTAAAATGAAAAACTTACACTATGACAATCAAAGGTTTTCTAAATAATCCAACTTTGTATCCGAGGCTAATAATGGAGATTTCTTATTGTTTTTGCCAACTATTCAAATAGAGAACTTGTACATATTTTTTACCTTCCGTTTCCTTAAAAAGCCCTATTTTCGGGCGTTGATTTAATACCCGATGGACAAACGTAAAACACTCGAAAACTTGCGCCTTAAGGCAGAACTGGGCGGTGGTAAAGATAAAATTGAAGCACGCCATAAAAAAGGGCTGCTCACCGCCCGCGAACGCATTCATTTTTTAATGGATGAAGGTTCGTTCGAAGAAATAGGCGCTTTTGTGGCCCACCGCAGTAAAGATTTCGGAATGGAGAAACAACAGTTTCCCGGAGATGGTGTAGTAACAGGATATGGTAATATTAACGGACGACTGGTGTATGTTTTCTCACAGGACTTCACCATTTTTGGCGGCTCTCTTTCTGAAACCCACGCAGAAAAAATATGCAAAATCATGGACCTCGCTATGAAAAACGGGGCTCCTGTTATCGGTTTAAATGATTCAGGAGGTGCACGCATACAGGAAGGCGTAGTATCATTGGGTGGGTATGCTGACATTTTTTACCGCAACACGTTATCCTCCGGAGTTATTCCTCAAATATCTGCTATCATGGGCCCATGTGCAGGCGGTGCCGTTTACTCACCCGCCATTACCGATTTTATTATGATGGTGGAAAAAACGTCTTACATGTTTGTTACCGGCCCCAACGTAGTAAAAACCGTAACTCATGAAGAAGTAACTTCTGAAGAACTGGGCGGTGCATCAGTGCACTCCAGCAAATCAGGCGTAGCGCATTTTACAGCTGCCAATGAAATTGAATGTTTGCAAAACATCCGCAAGCTGCTTAGCTATATTCCTCAGAACTGTGAAGAAATAGCTGTTTCGCTTCCATACGAAAACACGAATGAAATAAGGGAACAACTAAAAAACATTGTTCCTGATAATGCCAACCAACCCTATGATATCAAAGAAGTAATCACAGCTGTGGCTGATGAAGGAAGTTTCTTTGAAGTGCACAAAGACTACGCTGAAAATATTGTGGTGGGCTTCGCCCGTTTAGCCGGACGCAGCATTGGTGTAGTGGCCAACCAACCTGCATTTTTAGCTGGTGTGTTGGATATCCACTCTTCACAAAAAGCTGCTCGTTTTGTGCGTTTTTGTGATGCCTTTAATGTGCCATTGCTGGTATTTGAAGATGTACCCGGATTTTTACCCGGTACTGACCAGGAATGGAATGCTATCATTACCAACGGAGCTAAATTGTTGTATGCCTTTTGTGAAGCAACTGTTCCACGGGTAACCGTTATCACACGCAAAGCCTATGGAGGTGCATACGATGTGATGAACAGCAAACATATTGGGGCCGACATGAACTTCGCTTGGCCCACTGCTGAGATTGCCGTAATGGGAGCTAAAGGTGCTGCTGAAATTATTTTCAAGAAAGAAATTGCCGCTGCTGCTGACCCTGTAGTAGCACTTGCTGAAAAAGAAAAAGAATATGGCGGCATTTTTGCTAATCCTTACCGTGCAGCAGAAAGAGGTTTTATTGATGAGGTGATAATGCCTGAAGAAACACGGGCAAAACTTATCAAAGCTTTTAAAATGTTAGAGAATAAAGCAGTAAAACTTCCGCGCAAGAAACACGGCAATATTCCGTTATAAAGTTTTAAAATAAATTGGATGGTTATGAACAAACGTTCCCTGCTTTTTACTTTACTGTTGATTCCTGTGCTGCTCTTTGCTCAAAAAGAAGACGAGCAAAAAGTGAACGCACCCGTTACACAAGTAACCGTATTTCTGAATGGTGCTCAGATAACCCGTGAGTGGCAAGGGCAACTTCGGGCAGGTATAAACCGCTTGTTGTTTGACAACCTTTCTTCAGCCATTGATGCTAAAAGTTTACAGGCAACTGTAGAAGGAAACCTGACTATCTTATCTGTTCAATACAGAGTAAACCATTTGCGCAATCAGGTAAAACCTGCCGGCATTCAGCTATTAGAAGACTCTCTTGAAAATGTAACTTACCTGTTAGAATCAGTGCGTGGAAAGAAGAATGCTTTCGAAGAAGAAAAGTCCATGATACTTGCTAATAAATCCATTGGCGGTAATAACAACGGTGTACAAATTGCCGAACTGGAAGATGGAGCTGACTTTTTTCGCAAACGAATGACTGATATTATCGAGCAAATTATTTTATTAAAACGGGAAGAAAAAAGACTTCAGGACATTACACAACATCTAAATAATGAGTTGGGTGATTACAACAACAAACGTAATACTCCATCACACGAAGCAATTGTTACGTTGAGTAGCGAGGTAGCACAATCATCTAAAGTGGCCATGAGTTATTATACAGGCAATGCACAGTGGGCAGCTTACTACGACATCCGTGTAAAGAATATTCAATCACCTGTACAACTTTTTTACAAAGCCAATATCTCACAAAACACCGGAGAGAACTGGAACAATGTAAAATTGAAATTATCTACGGGCAACCCATCTGTAAGCGGTCAAAAACCAACGTTAAATCCCTACTACCTGAACTTTTACGAGCCTCAGGTATACAAGGCTGAAGAAAAAAAAGACGCACAGGGCCCGATTTTCAGAGGAGCCAGAGCAGAGGGAACAGCTTATTACATTGATGGGGTGAGAGTTGGAAATGCACAACCCCCAGTGCAAATGAACCAAATGGCAGCCAACATTGAATTTGATATCGCACCCAAATATACGGTTACTGCTGACGGCAGTTTACAAACCGTTGATATCAGAACAGTTGATTTGAAAGCACAATACGGTTACCAATCTGCACCTAAGCTGGACAAAGATCCTTTTCTGGTTGCCCGCATTATAGGTGACAATGATTTGTACAACCTCTCAGGAGAAGCTAACATTTTTTACGAAGGCACTTACGTTGGACAAAGCTACATTAATCCAGGAGCTGAGGACACGTTGACACTCTCGTTGGGTAGAGACAAACGTATTGTTATAGAGCGCACACAGGTAAAAGACCTCACGGCTAAAAGTAAAATAGGTGGAAACATTAAAGAAAACAACACTTGGGAAATTACCATTCGCAATACCCGCAAAGAAGCTGCTGAGCTACTGATTGAAGACCAGATTCCTGTTACTCAAAACAAAGACATTGAAGTAGAACTGAAAGATGCCGGAGGTGCACAAGTAAATAGTGAAACAGGTAAATTGACCTGGACAGTTACAGTACCTGCCGGACAAACATTAAAACTACGTTTCAGCTTCGAAGTAAAATACCCTAAAGACAAAAACATCAATCCTTACTAAATTTTCTATCGCCTTGAAAACTTATGTCCACCACAACATTGCTGTTAGAAAATATTGTGCCTCAAAGCAAATCGCTGGCACAACTTAAAACATTAGTCGGCTTCCTGCGCAAGAATAAAAGCAACGGAATCGCTCAACTTATAACTGCATTAGAGCAGGATGAAGATAAACGAAAGAACTTATCGGTTTACGTACAAGCGGTTTTAGCCCGTTACACAGCGAAAGAATTACTCACTGATAGTGGCATAAATGAAAGTACCTCTTTTGCCTCTGCTATCACCAACAGCATCAAACATAGCCTTCTGCCTAAAGTACCTCAGCAAAATTCATTTGCTTACTTACTACACTGTCTTTTCCCTGAGAAGTATGATGCGGAATGGGTAAACAGTATAAGTGATGATGAATGGCTCAAATTACTGGAACTTATTTTTAGCGAAGAGCACAGTCATAAATCCGAAACACTTTCTCATGATGAAATAAGCGAAGCCATCGAGATTCTTTCTTACCGCGTTGCTTCGGCTGCGTTGAATACTTCTTTTAACCACCGTTATGCGTCAGAGGTTGAGCATTATCATGCGTTAACCGAACAACACAAATTTGTGGAGATGTTGCGTGAAGAGTATGAAAAAACAGGCTTAGTAGGTCCTGCATCTGCTAATATGCTCATTACACAGCTAAACGAATGCCTTACCGCACTGCAAGAGTTAAAAAGAACTACTATCCACAGAGGCACCAGCTTGCAGGCAACGTTCACTATTCACCGCATGCAACAGCAATTACTGCGAATGCGTTTGCTTGCACAAATGATCAGCGGACAAGCCAATTCATTGCTGCATGCTGTTGTACTGTTTAAACAACTTTTGCAAAACGAAAAAGATAAAAACAGTTTGAGCAAACTGTTTTCTGAAAACTCTTACCTGTTGGCCTACCGCATTGCTGAGCATGAAAGTTCAACAGGAGAACACTACATTGCTACCAGCGAAAAAGAGTACTACGATTTTTTCAAAGCTGCGTCAAAGGGAGGAATCGTTGCTGCGCTGATGACTTTTGTAAAAATCATACTCCATCACCTGCACTTCGCACCATTTTGGGAGGCCTTCTGTTACAGTCTTAATTATGCAACCGGGTTTGTTACTATACAGATTAGCCACGCTATATTGGCTACGAAACAACCAGCCATGACAGCCTCTGCCATTGCAGCTGCCTTAGATAAAAAATCAACCGACAAGCCGTCCATCCCTCACCTTGCCTTATTAATCGGGAGTGTTTCGCGTAGCCAGTTCGTTTCCTTTGCCGGAAATTTATTGCTCGTATTCCCGGTATCTTTTTTAATTGCTGCTGTTTACTACCTCATCATAGGCCATGAATTAGTAAATGAACAAGAAGCCACAAAAATGTTACATGATGTGCATCCGTGGGAAAATCCAACCTGGGTCTACGCAAGCATCACCGGTATATTTCTTTTTATTTCCGGCATTATTTCGGGGTATTATGACAACAAAGTAATTTACTCGTCCATTCCTCACCGTATCAAACAACATGTTGTATTGCGCAGGTTCTTAAACCAGCGTCAACTTATTCGTTTTGCTCAATATGTTGAGCATAACCTGGGGTCGCTTATCGGAAATATTTGCCTGGGTTTCTTTTTAGGAACAGCCGCATTTTTAGGATTCATTTTCGGACTTCCTTTTGACATACGGCACATCACCATTTCCTCAGGCAATTATGCTATTGCCGTTTTTACACTTATGACCCATCCTGATTGGCGATTACTGGCAGAAGCATTTATAGGTGTGATGGGCATCGGATTTTTTAACTTTATTGTCAGCTTTGGATTAGCCATAACTGTTGCAGCCAAATCACGCAAAGTGGGCAAAAAAGAATTTATAGAACTACTTAATTGGGTAAAGAAATATATTCGCAGGTATCCGAAGGATTTTGTTCTTCCGCCCAAAACAGATCGCAAACCTCAGGATATTGATATTACAATAGTATAACATGGGAATAAAATCACTTCTGGCAAAGCCGTTTGCCCGATTTATTACCAACAAGGTAAAAAAAGAAAGCGCTGACGCATTGCAGTGGCAGGACTACTGGTTTAAGAAACTGCTTTCCAAAGCAACCAACACTGCCTTTGGCCAAGACCATACGTTTGACTCCATAAAAACTTATGAGGACTTTAAACACAATGTACCCATAAGGGACTATGAAGGATTCAGAACATACATTGAACGGGCTGTAAATGCGGAAGATAACATTTTGTGGCCCGGCAAACCCCTTTACTGGAGTAAAACTTCCGGCACCACATCCGGTGTAAAATATATTCCCATTACGGATGATTCGATTCCTTTCCACATCAATTCTGCCCGCAACGCATTGTTGCATTACATTGCTGAAACAGGAAAATCTTCTTTTGTTGATGGCAAACTGATCTTTTTATCCGGGAGTCCTGAATTGGAAACTAAAAACGGAATCCCCATTGGCCGGCTATCAGGTATTGTGAACCACCACATACCGCAATACCTGCGCAGAAACCAGATGCCATCTTATGCTACCAACTGCATTGAAGACTGGGAGCAAAAAGTGGATGCCATTGTGGAAGAAACATTTGATGAAGACATGACCCTCATCAGCGGAATTCCGCCCTGGGTGCAAATGTACTTCGACAAACTCTCTGAGAAAGCCGGAGGTAAACCGGTAAAGGATATCTATCCTAACTTTAATCTCTTTGTTTTTGGCGGAGTAAACTTTGAGCCTTACCGAGCCAAAATTGAAAATGTTATTGGAAAGGCTGTAGACACTATTGAAACGTATCCGGCATCAGAAGGATTTATTGCCTACCAGAACTCACAAAAAGAAAAGGGTTTGCTGCTGTTGGTGAACAACGGAATTTTTTATGAGTTCATTCCCACTGAAGAATTTTTCAATGAAAACCCAACCCGCATTTCTTTAAAAGATGTGGAACTGGATAAAAACTACGCTATTATTCTCAACACTAATGCAGGCTTGTATGGCTACAACATTGGTGATACTGTAAAATTTATTTCTAAAAATCCATATAAACTTATGGTTACAGGCCGCATCAAACATTACATCTCTGCCTTTGGAGAACATGTAATTGGTGAAGAAGTAGAACATGCCATTCTCTCTGTTGCAAAACAAGAAAATGTAGAAATCATTGAATTTACAGTGGCACCTATGGTAAACCCCAAAGAAGGCCTCCCCTATCATGAATGGTTTGTGGAATTTGGCAGCCTGCCAAGTGACCTAAATACGTTTTCACTAAAAGTAGATGAAGCCATGCGCAGCAAAAATATTTACTACCGTGATTTAGTTGGTGGACACATTCTTCGTCCATTGGTGATGCACGCTTTACAAAAAGGGGCGTTTATTGAATACATGAAAAGTGAGGGCAAACTGGGTGGACAAAATAAAGTGCCCCGACTAAGTAATGATCGTAAGATTGCTGAGAAGCTAGCTGACTATTTCAATGAGAAATAATTTACTAATATTATCAAGTATCTGCCTTTTATACATACAAGTAAAAGGCCAGCATATCGACTATAAGAATTTAGTGCACCTTGGTCTATATTTAGACTCCAGACAAAAAAGTGAGAAATACATTTCACATTTAATTTGTGATTTTGAAACCGAGCATTATTTGGGCTGTGACTCTATAAATAAACTTATCAAAAATATATCAAAGACATCATCAAATCATCTTTATAAAAAACAAATCATAAATGAATTCAGATGTCACCTTAGTGTATATGAGCTAGAATTCAACACAACTGAGAATGCTCTTAATCTACATAGACTGCTAAGAAGTGATAGGTATTTTAAATACTGGGGTGGAAAACCGTACAAAAACATATTCGTTTACGGTAGTACATTCTATATCATTGAAGTTAATGCAAATATGTTTGTTAAAGATGCAGATGAACTCGCTTTTTATATCTACTACCAAGTTCTCAATGGAAAAAAAAATGAGTAATCAAAAACACATAGCCATTTTAGGCTCCACAGGCTCCATAGGCACACAGGCTCTTGAAGTAATTGAAGAACAAAAAGAACACTTTGCGATAGAGGTTCTTACTGCGCATTCCAATGCTCACCTGCTCATTGAACAGGCACGAAAATTCAACCCGAATTGTGTAGTAATAGCTGATGAAAGCAAGTATGCAGAAGTTAAAGCAGCATTAGATCCGCTGGATATAAAAGTATTTGCCGGCATGGAGGCCATTGCTCAGGTGGTAGAATTTGACAGTATAGACATTGTGCTTACTGCTATGGTAGGTTATGCCGGATTAAAGCCCACCATCAATGCCATCAACGCCAAAAAAACAATTGCCCTGGCAAATAAAGAAACCCTCGTAGTAGCCGGTGAGTTAATTACTGAACTGGCTATGGAAAAACACGTGCCCATCATTCCGGTTGATTCGGAACATTCCGCTATTTTTCAATGTCTGGTAGGCGAACCTCTGGACCGCATAGAAAAAATATACCTGACTGCATCAGGAGGACCATTTCGTGGCAAAAACCGTGAAGAACTGGCTGAAGTAACCAAAGTGCAGGCACTTAAACACCCCAACTGGAACATGGGTGCAAAAATCACTATCGACTCAGCTACGCTCATGAACAAAGGTTTGGAAGTAATTGAAGCTAAATGGTTGTTCGGATTAAAAACCGAACAGATTGATGTAATTGTACACCCGCAAAGCATTGTGCATTCGCTGGTGCAAATGGTGGATGGCAGTATGAAAGCACAAATGGGTTTACCTGACATGAAGCTACCCATTCAGTATGCCTTCACGTATCCTGATCGTTACAAATCAGAGTTCCCGCGTTTCAATTTTTTAGATTACCACACACTCACTTTTGAGAAAGCCGATGCTGCTACTTTCAGAAATCTGGAATTAGCCTACGAAGCCCTGCGAAAAGGAGGAAACATGGCCTGTACATTAAATGCAGCAAATGAAGTGGCTGTTGATGCTTTTTTGAAAGACAAAATAAAATTCCTTCAGATTGCTGAACTCAACGAGGCCTGCATGACCAAAATGAGTTTTATTGCTAAACCTGATTATGCAGATTATGTGGCAACAGATGCTGAAACACGCAAGTTAGCCTTATCGCTTATCTAGAATCCGTACTTGTTAAGGTAAATCTGGAAACCGATATTGAGGGATAAACCATTACTCTTATCTGAGTTACTGAGTGAATACAAAAAAGTATAATCAGCCAAGGTTTCCAAACCTACACTTTCATTAAAAAAGTAAATCACCCCAACTCCTACTGCACCACCCATATAGCCTGTGTTTCTGTTAATCTTCAGGTTTCTGTCTTCAAAATTACTTTGCGAATACGTGCCACGTGCCTCCAGCAACAAATTTAATTTGGAACCCTCCCCCTCTGTTTCTTCAAATGGTGAATAATAACGTATAAAAGGACCGCCACCCCAAGTAAGTTCACTTTGCTGATCAATGCGTGAATAGGTTAATGGCACTGAAATACCCACAGCAAAATTATTGGCTACCAATCTGCCATAGCGCAAATTGAGGTTGTATGCCGAACTGGCCACATTTCGTATGGAATCAATATCATTATTTCTTGCATTCATAGTCGCTGAAGCGCCTATCAATTGAGTCCCTTTTTCCAACTGAGCATCTGCAATCAAATAACAAAAGACTGCGGCAACAACTAGTAGAATTCTTTTCATATGTACAATTTCTTATGATTCCGCAAAAGTATACAATTTAAGCAAGTATCACATTAGCACGATTTATGCTGGACAAAAGCTTATTTTCGCACTCTTTTAAAATTCAATTATAGTAAATGGAAGTATTGGTAATGATAGGGCAGTTAATATTAGGACTTTCCATCCTGGTATTTTTTCACGAGTTGGGACACTACACCGCTGCCCGTGCCTTCGGAATTAAAGTAGAAAAATTTTACCTCTTTTTTGATGCCTGGGGATTTAAGCTCTTCAGCTTCAAACGGGGAGATACTGAGTATGGAATAGGTTGGTTGCCTTTTGGCGGTTATGTGAAAATTGCCGGTATGATTGATGAATCAATGGATACCGAACAAATGCAGAAAGCCCCCGAACCTTGGGAATTTCGCTCAAAACCCGCCTGGCAAAGATTGATTGTAATGATTGCGGGAGTATTAGTAAATGCTGTACTTGCTGTTTTCATATTCGCCTTGATGGTGTGGCACTACGGGGAAACCTATCTGCCCAACAGTCAGGTAAAATACGGTATTGTTGCACATGAGCTGGCTAAGGAAATAGGTTTACAAACCGGAGATAAAATTGTATCCATTAACAGACAAACCTTAGAAAGATTTGAAGATATACTGAGCCCAAAAGTGTTGTTGGGAGAAAACATGGTTCTTAACATTGACCGTAACGGCACGTTAATGGACATTGCTATTCCTGATGACTTCGCCAACAAATTCACCGATAAGCGTGATGCTTTTCTGGATAAACGCATGACCTTTTTTGTAGCCCAACCTCTTCCAGGCAGTAATGCATCAAAAGCCGGACTAAAACCTGAGGATAGAATTATTGCTTTGAACGGTGCGCCTTTCAGCTTTTTTGATGAGTTCCAGCAATTGCTTAAAGATAACAAAGATAAAGAAGTTCAGCTTTCAGTTTTACGCGCCACAGATACACTGCTGCTAAAAGCTAAAGTAGATGCCGAAGGTAAGTTGGGCTTTATGCCCGACACCAAAGATTTTGAACTGAAAACCATTGAATATACTTTAGCACAAGCTATTCCTATGGGCACCACTAAAGCCTGGAATGCACTGGTAGATAATGCCAGAGGCTTATCCAAGATATTCAGAGGCAAAGTATCTGCCAGCAAATCCGTTCAAGGGCCTATTGGTATTGCACAGATATATGGCGGACAATGGATATGGAGCAAATTCTGGTACCTCACCGGATTAATCTCCATCATTCTGGCTTTCATGAATATATTACCCATTCCGGCTTTAGATGGCGGACATGTGGTGTTTCTTATAGCCGAAATGATTAAAGGCAAACCACTCAGCATTAAGTTTATGGAAAAAGCGCAAATGGTAGGGATGGTTCTGCTTTTCGGACTGATGATTTTTGCTGTATTTAATGATGTAATAAAACTTTTATTCTGATTCAGGGAATAGCAGTTGCACAAAAAAACTTAATCCATTACCTTCGCACCGCTCTTAAGCCCAGGTGGCGGAATTGGTAGACGCGCTGGTCTCAAACACCAGTGGATTCAACCCCGTATCGGTTCGACTCCGATCCTGGGCACTCTAAATAGCCTGAAATTACATTTCGGGCTATTTTTTTGAAATTTTTTATTTCTGAAAATCAGCGTCCTGCAAAATATTTCAAATAAATTTTCTTTCAAATACATCATTTGGTAAAGTTTTCGTTGTCTATGGTAAAAAAGAAAGGAGCACATATGAAAACCAGAATTGAAATGAACAAAGTAAAAGCAGTAGTTTTCCTTTTATTATTAGTAGGTGCATTTAGTATAAATGCCGTTAACAGTTTGCAAAAAAACACGCCCCATAGCGCAATGACTCTTTCCAAATAACACAGCATAGCTAATAGTTCAGGTTTAATATTTAATGAGTAAAAGATCCTGCCTTGTGCAGGATTTTTTATGCTCGTAAACAATCCGTTTGGTTTATCCTGTAAAAAGCCTATATTTGCATCCCCAAATCGAAGCGAAATGCTTCAGGTTTAGTTCTTAGAAAGTTCGTTGAACATAAAAATATAAAATCGCGGGATGGAGCAGTGGTAGCTCGTTGGGCTCATAACCCAAAGGTCGCAGGTTCGAGTCCTGCTCCCGCAACCAATCAAGAACGAGACCGCGAGAGCGGTCTTTTTTGTTTATAACCATGGTACACAAGTCAGGCTTCGTAAGTATTATCGGCAAACCCAATGTAGGTAAGTCAACACTCATCAATATTCTGGTGGGTGAAAAACTGTCCATCATTACTTCTAAAGCACAAACCACCCGACACCGCATACTAGGTATTGTGAGTACAGATGATTACCAGGTGATATTTTCTGATACTCCCGGCATTATCAAACCAAGGTATTTGTTGCAGGAAAGTATGATGAATGCTGTGGAAGAAAGTTTACAAGGCGGTGATGTGGTGCTATATGTAACAGCCTGGGATGAGCGTGGCGACAACGAAGAAATTGAAAAGCGTTTGAGCAAAAATAAAGCGCCTGTAATTTGTATCCTCAACAAAATTGACCTTTCTGCAACTCAGGAAGAAGTGGTGGCTCGAACACAGGAGCTACAGGAAAAATACAATCCGGTTAAGGTAATTCCCGTTTCAGCTAAAGAGAGTTTTAACGTACAACACATTTTCCCGGCCATTCTGGAACTGTTACCTGAAGGACCTGAATACTACCCGAAAGATCAGTTCACTGACCGGCCCGAACGCTTTTTTGCATCAGAAATCATTCGTGAAAAAATATTTATTCTGCTCAAAGAAGAGTTGCCTTACTCTTGCGAAGTGGACATTATGCAGTTTGTAGAAGAAGAAAAAATCATCCGCATACATGCCGATATTTATGTATTGCGTGATTCGCAAAAACCAATTGTAATTGGTGCACAGGGTAAAAATCTTAAACGTATTGGTATTGGCGCACGCAAAGATCTGGAAGCCTTTTTCGGTAAACAGGTTTATTTGGAAACGTACGTTAAAGTTCGCGAAAACTGGCGTGATGAAAAAAAATACCTCAAATCATTCGGTTATCCGGATTAATAAATAAAAAACATGTCGAGTAATCTCGTGGCCATTGTTGGCCGTCCAAATGTGGGGAAATCAACCCTGTTCAACCGTCTTGTAGGTGAGCGTAAAGCCATTGTAGACGATTTCAGTGGTGTAACACGTGACCGTCATTATGGTGTAGCCGAATGGCAAAACCGCGAGTTTTTACTTGTGGACACCGGAGGTTTTGTAGCCGGCAGTGACGATGTTTTTGAAAAAGAGATTGCCAATCAGGTAAAAATTGCTGTGGATGAATCTGCAGTTATTTTGTTTATGGTAGACGTATCCACAGGTATCACTGATTTGGACGATCAAATGGCCGATTTGCTGCGCAGGTCAAAGAAGCCGGTATTTGTGGTTGTAAATAAAGTTGACAACAACGAGCGGTATCTTGATATGCATGAGTTTCACGCTTTGGGATTCGAGCACCTGTATCCGTTATCCTCTGTTTCGGGCAGCGGCACTGGCGAATTGCTGGAAGATATTATGAAACACCTTCCCGAGCCTGTTATCGCTGATGAGCCTGCACAAAAAATGCCCCGTATTGCCATTGTGGGCCGACCTAATGTAGGAAAATCATCTCTGATTAACGCGCTGTTGGGACAGGAGCGCAACATTGTAACTGAAATTGCCGGTACAACACGCGATTCAATAGATACCCATTACAACGCCTTTGGCAAAGAGTTCATACTGGTGGATACAGCCGGTATCCGTAAAAAAGGAAAAGTTAAAGAGGACATTGAATTTTACTCAGTAATGCGCTCTCTGCGAACGCTGGAGCAAGCCGATGTGGTTATATTGATGATAGATGCCACACAAGGGCTCGATTCTCAAGATTTGAATCTTTATTACCTGGCACACAAAAATGGAAAAGGTGTAGTGATTCTAGTGAATAAGTGGGATTTAATGGAGAAAGAAACCAACACATCCCGCGATTATGAAAAAATGATTCTGGAAAAGCTGGCTCCGTTAAATGATGTTCCTGTGGTATTTATATCAGCCACTACCAAACAACGTATTCACAAGGCCATTGAAACCGCCCTGCAGGTGTATGAAAACAGATCGCGCAGAATTACTACCCATAAGCTGAATGATTTCCTTCAAGAAGTTACAGCCAAATACCAACCACCGGCAATTAAAGGCAAGTTTGTGAAAATAAAGTATTGTACACAACTTCCCGGAATTTACCCTCAGTTTGCGTTTTTCTGTAACCTGCCTCAATATATTCGTGAGCCATACAAACGATACATTGAAAACCAATTACGTGAACACTACGATTTTAAAGGGGTGAGCATGAAACTTTTTTTCAGAAAAAAATAACTTTCCTATTGCATTTGTCGAAAACACCTTTATTTTTGCAGCCAATTTGCTAACAATCATTAAATTTCAAACCAAGATGAAAAAAGTATTATCAGTATTAGCTCTTGCTTCTACTTTCGCATTCGTAGCTTGTGGTCCTTCAGCTGAAGAAAAAGCCAAAGCTGACGAAAAACGCATTCAGGATTCAATCGAAGCCGCTACAGCTATGCAGGATTCAATTGATGCTGCTATGCAAGCCGCTGAAGAAATGGTTACAGATTCAACAGCTGCTGACACTACAGCTGCTGCTACTGAAGCTGCTCCAGCTGAAGCTGCTCACTAAGCGAAAGCTGAAAAACAGAAGGAAAGAGTGCCGTATAGCACTCTTTTTTTTTGACCTTAAGTCAACAAAGAAAGACATATGAAACATTTCATTTTTTACATCACTGCAGCCGTTGTGGTTTCTTCTTTCAGCGCCTGTTCGTCAGAAACGGGGAAAGAAACAAAACAACAGGAGTTGATTGAACAACAAATAAAATCAGACGAGGCCAAAATGGATTCCATGGAACAGGCCATTCAGGAGCAAATGAAAAATATTCCTGATGACTCTATCCTGAATGATGCTGTAAATCCTTAAGGTTTAAGCAAGTCCTCGTATTCACCCAAAGCATTCAATGCTTTAGCTACAGCCTTATCTTGCTTATTCAACACATAATAATATCCCTCGTCTTTCCATTGCTGACGGGCCAGCAAAGCCCGAAGCACAGTACTCATCCATTGACCTGAACGATCAACATCTGCCTGACTGAAAGATATGTTCTGACTTTTGATGTATTGCAGAAACTGTTCAAACAGTTGATTGCGCGAGTCAAACGTTTTTTCAAACTCTGCATAACTCAAGTAGGATTTTAATTCTTTTCTGTTCTTCTCCGCGTAGGTAAAAACAAATCTGTTGAGTAAGCCCTCAGCATAAACCCGTGTGAGTAATGACGAAGCAATGGCTGTATCAAAAGGATTCTGTATATCAGGTTTTACCCCCCCTCCTCCATACACCACCCTGCCCGCTTGAGTCTTATATACCTTTTTCCCTTTGTCAGATGTATCCTTTTTTTCTGTTTCAACCGGTTGGTCCCTGTCAAATATCTCGTGCTCGTAGGCATCAACATCGTCATCGTAGGGTTTCTGAATGCTCCGTCCGGAAGGAGTATAATACCTGGAAACCGTTAAGCGAACGGCCGAACCGTCCTTAAGTTGAAACGGTTCCTGAACTAAGCCTTTTCCGAAAGATCTTCTGCCAACAATCACTCCTCTGTCCCAATCCTGAATTGCACCACTCACAATCTCACTGGCTGAAGCGCTTCCTTCATCAATTAGCACTACTAACTTTCCCTGTTCAAATAATCCTTCCCGTGTTGACCTGTAATCCACTCTGGGCGATGTACGTCCGCTGGTATATACAATCAACTTGTCATCATCAAGCAGCTCATCACAAATCTCAGTAGCGGCACTTAAATACCCTCCGGGATTGCCACGCAGATCAAGAACAAGCTGCTGCATCCCTTTTTGTTTCAACTTCAGTAAAGCGGCTTTGAACTCTTCATAGGTAGTGGCAGCAAAGCGGCTGATTTTAATATAGCCTGCTTGTTTATTGAGCATGTAAGCTGCATCTACGCTATAAATAGGTATGGTGTTGCGGACAATGGTGTATTCAATTAATTTAAGGTAACCACTGCGGTAAATACTTACTTTGACTTCTGTACCCTTTTTACCTTTGAGCAATTTAACTACTTCATCTGTCTTAATGTTGATGTGTGCTACATTTTTGCCGTTTACCTTTACAATGCGGTCACCGGCTTGAATACCCAATTGATGAGATGGGCCACCTGTAATGGGAGTTACAACAACAATGGTGTCGTTGATTACATTAAATTCAATTCCTATGCCCTCAAAATTTCCTTCGAGCGGTTCATTCACGGCCTTTAATTCACTTGCCGGAATATAAACTGAATGCGGATCCAGCTTTTGTAATACTTCATTTATCGCATCGTTTTCTAATTCTTCAAAATTAACCGTGTCAACATAGGCTGCATTTACCAGGTCAATTATTTCTGAAAACTTATTGCTGCCTGAAAGCAACAGGGAACGGCCCGCACCTGCAGGACGCATAATCATCCCGATAGTTACACCCAATCCTATTAAAATGCCATATATGAGTGGTTGCCAGTTTTTATTCATAGATAAGTGCGGTAAGTATTTTGTTATTCACAAGTGTTCAAATATAAAACCATTCAACCCTGTTTTTTGATTGCGGAAAATTTAATTTTGTTCAGATGATATTAATTGCCGACAGCGGGTCAACAAAAACCGATTGGTGCTATCTGGCTCCTGACGGGCAACACATGCTTCTGCAAAGTGAAGGCATCAATCCGTATTTTCAGGAAAGTAACAACATAGCTGAGATTGTACGAAAAGGGGTGTATGAAAAAGCGGATACATCAGCCCTTACTCACATCTATTTTTACGGAGCTGGATGCTCCAGCGATGAAAAGTGTAATATAGTACGCAATGGCTTGCAACAGATATACCCACATGCAACTATTGAAGTAGAACACGATATGATGGCCGCTGCACGTGCATTGTGCAACAATTGCAAAGGTATAGTATGCATACTTGGAACGGGCTCTAACTCTGTTCTATTTGACGGAGAAAAAATTACAGAAGACGTACCATCCTTAGGATTCATTTTAGGCGATGAAGGCAGCGGAGCTTACTTAGGAAAAGAGCTTATCCGTAGGTTTTTATACCGTGAATTACCTCAAACATTGCACAATAGTTTTATAAACGAATCAGGTGTCACCAAAGAACAGATATTGGATGCGGTCTATAAAAAACCTTTGCCCAACAGGTATCTGGCCACTTTCAGTAAGTTTATCCATACCCATATTGAAAATGAGGTGATGTACCAATTGGTATACGATGCATTTAATGCTTTTATACAACACCACATCAGCAAATACAGTAACTACAACTCCACACCTCTGCATTGCACCGGATCAGTCGGATATACGTATAAAGATATTTTACTTGATGTGTGCAAAAACAACCATATACAAACGGGCAATATTGTTAAAAGTCCGTTGAACGGATTAATTACTTATCACGAACAACAGTGGAAAAGAAAAAACAACCCATAAAAACTACCGAGTCGGACTCCAGGTACAATCATCTCGAAAAAATGTCGGTAAAAGATTTACTCACTAACATCAATCGTGAAGACCAAACTGTTCCACTGGCTGTTCAAAAAGTAATCCCTAAAATAGACAAGCTGGTTACACATACTGTGAAACAAATGAAAGCCGGAGGGCGATTGTTTTACATGGGAGCCGGTACCAGTGGCCGACTGGGAATAGTGGATGCGAGTGAGTGTCCGCCTACTTTCGGGGTACCGCAAGGTATGGTCATCGGATTAATTGCCGGAGGAGACAAAGCTATTCGAAAAGCAGTGGAGTTTGCTGAAGATGATAATGAACAAGGTTGGAAGGACCTGTTAAAACACAAAATCACAGATAAAGATGTGGTGATTGGTATTGCGGCATCAGGGTCTACTCCATACGTAATCGGAGCGCTAGAGCAATGCAATAAGAACGGCATAATAACCGGATGCATTACCTGCAACAAAGGTAGCCGCCTGGCAGCAACTGCGCGTTTTCCTGTTGAAGTAGTAGTGGGCCCTGAATTTGTAACCGGAAGCACCCGCATGAAATCGGGTACTGCGCAAAAACTTGTGCTCAACATGATCAGTACTGCCGTAATGGTACAATTAGGGCGTGTACAAGGTAACAAAATGGTAGATATGCAATTGAGTAACAATAAACTCATTGAACGCGGCACACGTATGATTGTAAAAGCAACCGGAGTAACAACTGCGAAGGCAAAAAAACTGCTGCTTCAACATGGCAGCGTCAGAAAAGCCGTTGAAGTTTGCCAGAATAAATAAATGAAGGCTTGATTATTGTAACAAGAGTTCTCTCCTAAACAGCCCATGACTGAATCATTTCTCGACTTATTAATTGTTTTCGCGTTATCGTCTACAAAATACCTTATCGGGGCAAGTTCTGCTTTGGTTAAGGATTTTAACTTTCTCTTGTCTATGATAACTACTGTTGGCGGTGGGATGACCGGTGTAATTGTATACTTATATTGCTGGGATGGAATTTTGTGGGTGAAACACAAATTATTTACAGCCAAGCCGCACGCAAAAGTAAAGTTCAATAAATTTCGCAGGTGGTTAGTCGGTTTTATTAAGAACTATGGTTTGTTCGGCATTGCCTTCTTAACCCCGGTTTTACTCTCTGTTCCCGTTGGCACTATACTAGCTGCCAGCATTGAGCCCAACAAATGGAAAATAAAACGTTTTATGCTCATTTCTTTTGTTAACTGGTCACTACTGTTCTTTGGAATTTTTCAGTTGCTTGATATTAACCCGAAAGATACCATTAACCGTTTATTGAGGAGGGACCAAACTTCGCATAAGTCGTCCATTTGGCTAGTACCTGCTGAAAATCATCAGGCATTTCGGAATCAAAAAACACCCTCCTTCCATCATCAGGATGCAGGAAACCCAGAGATTTGGCGTGCAGGGCGTGGCGGGGCATAAGTGCGAAACAATTCTCTACAAACTGCTTGTATTTCGTAAAGGTAGTACCTTTCAAAATCCTGTCTCCTCCGTATGTTGAATCGTTAAACAATGGATGCCCGATGTGCTTCATATGCACCCTTATCTGGTGCGTTCGACCTGTTTCCAGCCTGCATTCAATTAACGTAACGTAACCGTACCTTTCAAGAACTTTGTAGTGGGTAACGGCATGTTTCCCGCTTTCCCCTTCCGGAAATACGGTTTGTGTTTTTCTGTCTTTAAGGCTTCTGCCCACATGAGCTGTTATTGTACCTTCATCTGCCTCCATATCTCCCCACACCAAAGCAATGTAGGAACGCTCTATACTATGATCAAAAAACTGTTTAGCCAAATGTGACATGGCACGTTCCGTTTTAGCAATCACCACAAGGCCTGAAGTGTTTTTATCAATCCGGTGAACTAACCCCGGACGCTGCTCACCGTTAGCTGATACCGGCAATTGTGAAAAGTGATATACCAATGCGTTGACCAATGTACCTGTATAGTTGTTAAAGCCCGGATGTACCACCATGCCGGGTTTTTTATTAATAATCAGCAGTGTGTCGTCTTCATAAACAATATCCAGCGGAATGTTCTCGGGATAAATTTCAGTATCGCGAGGTGGATTGGGCAGAACCACTGAAATAACATCCCCCGGTTTTACTTTATAGCTTGATTTAACTGGCTTTTCGTTGACCAGGATGCAACCTGTGTCAGCCCCGTTCTGAATTTTGGTACGGCTGGCGTTGTTCAGGCGAATCATCAGAAACTTGTCTATTCGCAGTAAAGCTTGTCCTTTATCAACCGTAATACGGTGATGTTCAAACAGCTCCTGTTCATCTTGTTCGTCTATAAGTTCCTCATTCGTGCTCATGCCACAAAGATAGGCAATGTGTTGTTCAATTCTTTGGAGTATGCATCGTAAACGTGTGTATATGTGCATCAACGAAGGGAAAAGAATCAACACAAACAAGTTACTTTTGAATAACAAATTAATCGCAATGAAAAAAATCCTGATTTTAGTTGCTGTATGCTGGAGCCATATAGCCAGTGCTGCCTACAGCCAAACAATAAAAGAAGTTAGTTTGCCGGCAGTTAGCATATCGTTAATTAACGTAAGCGGCATTCAGGGCAATTACACTTTTGCAAAGTCAAATGATGACTCTGTTCACGTTAAAGTGCTTGCAGAATGCAAAGACATGAAGGCATTCAGTGAATTTGCGGCAAAATACTCTGTAAACGTTGATGAAAAAGGTGGCAAACTTAGTATAAACACACCAAAGTATTCTACGTCATTAGGAATGCTGTTTTATGAAATCACTCTGCCTGAAAAAATGCGCATGGAACTTATGATTGAGGAGGGGAACATAAGTATAAAAGAGATGGAATTAAACATGAAGATTTCTCAACCTGAAGGCAACCTGTTTACTGATAATATAAGTGGTGTTTTTGACCTCACATCAAAAAAATCAAATATCACATTGAATACCAAAAATATTCTTGCCACCATAAACTCCGGAAGTTCAACACTTAACTTCTCAGCAAAAAAAGGAAAAGCAAAAATTAACTCTGCATCAGGAGATGTGACCATAAACATCACTAACGATGTAGAAGTAGAAGCTGATAAAAAATCTGATGATCTTACAATCATTTTACCTTCTGACTATAGCGGGAAGATGGAAATATCCAGCGACAAAAAACCCATTCGCCTTAACTTCAGTGAGATTCAACTCACCGGCACCCTCACGAGCCAACTTATAAAATGTACAGCAGGTAAGGGTGGAAATATGTTACAGGTAACATCCAATGGCGCTCAAATTACAGTAGGAAACTCTACTACAATGGTTAGCAAGTAAAGACAATTACTTCTTTCCCACCGGGAAACGCATGCGGTAATCCACGTCAATCTTACCTTTGCTGATGTCGTTTAACTTGCCTTTGAGCAAGGTTCTTTTAAAATCAGACAGATGGTCAACAAACATACGCCCAATGTTATGGTCGTATTCATGCTGTATGATGCGCGCTTTCATCCCGTCATATTGCTCTTCATGAAACTCGAAATTTTCATCGTAGTAACGGATGGTAAGTTTGCGCGGACGTGAAACGTATTCATGTATTTTAGGAATGCTGAGGCAGCCTTCCTCCTTTTCCCAAGGCTCCCCTTCTTCTTCAATTTCAGCGTTGATGAATACTTTTCTGAAGTCTTCAAAACCTTCTCCCAATGCATCGGCACCGGTTATAAACAACATAATGGGGTAACCCACCTGTTGAGCTGCTAAGCCGATACCATCAGCATTATCCATGGTTTCAAACATGTTTTGGATTAGCTGCTCAAGTTTTGGAAAATCCTTGGTAATTGTTTTTCCTTTTTGTCTTAAAACGGGGTCGCCATAGGCAACAATGGGGAGAATCATGGATATAAACTGTATTTCTTAAATTATCTGCCTTCCAAGAACGATTGCAAAATGAGTGTTGCGCTTATTTTGTCGAGCAACTGCTTATCCTGCCTGTCTTTCTTTTTTTTTCCTGCTTCTAACAAGGTACGTTGAGCGATTTTAGAAGTGAATCTTTCATCTGCCCTGTATATCGTTTGAGCGGGAAATTTTTTGCGCAACAAAGATACAAATTTTTCCACGTGTACAGCCGACTGAGAATCAGTACCGTCCATTTGCAGGGGTTGCCCCACCACAAAGGCCTCTACCACCTCATTTTGCAGGTAATTTTCCAGAAATTGAATAACATCCTTGGCATGAATGGTATCCAACGGGTTGGCAATAATCTGCAATGGGTCAGTAACTGCCAGTCCTACCCTTTTGGTACCGTAATCGACTGCAATAATACGTGCCATTATTTGTGCAGAATTATTCTGAACGTAGTGCCTTTATTCACTTCTGATTGTAAAACGATAATGGTTCCTTTATGGTAATCTTCTACTATACGTTTTACGAGAGAGAGTCCCAGACCCCAACCACGCTTTTTGGTGGTATACCCCGGATTAAATACGGTAATGAATTTAGATTTAGGTATTCCTTTTCCCGTATCGATTATATCAATCACTACTTGTTTATTTTCTTCGCGAATAGTAAAGGTAATGGCCCCGATTCCGTCCATCGCATCTATCGCGTTCTTGCTCAGGTTCTCAATTACCCATTCAAACAAAGGTACGTTGAGTGGGGCCAGAATGGAGTTAGACGAGTACTCCACCGCAAACTTTACTTTACTGGAACTACGGCTTTGTAAATAGTTTACGGCATGCCCGATTACCTGCACCAGGTTTTCATTTTGTAAAGCGGGTGCTGAGCCTATTTTGGAAAAACGCTCGGTAATAATGTTGAGCCGGGAAACATCTTTCTCCATCTCACGCACTATGGTTTCATCAGCACCTTTTTCACTTTTGAGCATTTCGAGCCAGGCCATGAGTGAGGAAATAGGTGTACCCAACTGGTGAGCCGTTTCTTTACTCATACCCACCCATACACGGTTTTGCTCCGACCTGCGTGAGGCACTAAAGGCCAGGTAAGACACCAACATAAACAAAGCAATTACACTCAACTGAAAATACGGGTAGTATTTAAGTTGAGTGAGCAATAACGAATTTTTGAAATAGATGTAATTTTTGCTGTTGGCATAAAGTTCAATGATGATGGGCTCATGCTCCTCTTTCATCAACTGCAATTGTTTCGTAAGGTAAAGCGAGTCATTTGCTTTGTCGTTATCCAGATTACGGTGGGAGATAATGTTATCCTTCTCATCCGTGAGAATAACAGGAATAGTTACGTTTTGCTTTTGAATATTGGAAAGAAAATTATTGACCTCATTCATCAATAAGTCAAGCTGGCGATACTGGTTAGTATCCACTTCCCTGAGCGATGAAAAATCCTCCATAAAGCCGGTACTCACAATCAGTTTGGTTGCCTCGGCCCACTGCTGAATTTTTTTCTCTTCTTCCTGTGCCAGTTTTTGCACCAATGCATTGGTGTACCACAATGAAAAGACACCAATAAACATGGCAAACAACAAGAGCAGCAATTTCCAGTATCTCTTTCGGGTGTAATCGTTCATAAATGTACGCGGTAAAGATAACGTTTAATGGGTAATTCTTAATACGGGGGCGTGTTTGAGTGTTTATGTGTTTACGTGCTTAGGTGTTGATGTGGGGGAGTTTAATGTTTAATGAGGTGCTTTGTTGTGTTTAGGTGTAAAAGTGTTTATGAGAGGGAGGGGAAAGAACCTCTGCTAGATTTGTGTTAATCTGCGGCAATCAGTGAACCGTAAGCTCAGCGAAGCTAAATTAGCGGCAGGAACGATTCGCTTAATTTTGAAACGAAGTTCAGCATAGCTAATTTTAATGAGGGAAGACCCACTAATAAATTTGTGGAATCTGTGTTAATCAGTGTCTGTTTTATGCTCGCCTAATTTTGAATACGTTGTGTTTAGTTAAGCGACTGAAAATATTCTTGTCGACTGAACAAATCATTTCTGCGTATAAGCGAGAGATAATTATCTTTGTTTTATGTACGTTGAATTTTCCATTGCTGGGGGCCGTCCACTTAAGGCAGATTTAAGTCGCCCCATTGACCTTTCTACTCCCATACTTCCGGGTGATAATTGTGTGAATGCCTTTCACATTTCGCCACCGGTGTTTGAACCCATCAGGGTGGGTACTTTTGTGGGCAGTGTAAATGAAGGCGGGGCATGCAATTGCGAAAATCTGCACCTGAATGCACACGGCAACGGTACACATACCGAGTGTGTGGGGCATATTGCTAAAGAAAGAATTACCATCAACAGCATACTGAGAACATTTCACTTCAGTGCCGAACTCATCACCGTAACTCCATCAGCCGCTGACAACGGTGACCTCGTTATTATGCGCGAACAGATTGAACGGGCAATAAAACACCGCACACAGGCCCTTCTGATACGTACACTGCCTAACAATGCAACTAAACTTCACGCACATTATTCAGGCACAAACCCTACTTATTTACACCATGAAGCAGCCCAATGGATTCGCGAGCAGGGATACCAACACCTGCTTATTGACCAACCCTCGGTTGACAGGGAAGAAGACGGGGGATTATTACTTGCACACCACGCTTACTGGAACTACCCCCATCAAACCGATGGCGGTTTACGCACCATTACCGAACTGATGTATGCCTCAACGGATGTAAAAGATGGTTTATATCTACTCAATCTACAAATTGCTTCACTGGAAACTGATGCCAGTCCGAGTAAGCCTGTACTTTATCCGTTGGTTTGAAAAAGATACTGCTCATTTTCGGCCTAACAGCAGGCATTGTTTTGGGTGCAAAAATGAGAATACCTGTGGAGCCTGTACCGTTCACTATGCAAACCTTATTTGTTTTATTATTGTGCTTTAAATACCCTCCGATAGTAAGCACCGGTGCAGTTATTTTGTATTTATTATTGGGTTGTTTTTTACCTGTATTCAGCGGAGAAAATTATGGTAAAGAAGTGTTGTTGGG
>JAGPCK010000019.1 GCA_018058135.1 Bacteroidia bacterium
CCCAAAAGTACGTAAAAGACACCTAAAATGACTTAACATTCATGAACTCGATATAAAGTTCCATGATTTTAATGACGAATTCCATGATAAATCTCATTTTCAAGAAATTAGAGTTGGTTTTTAAAGATATTCTAAGTTTATGAAAAATAACTTAAAAAGGATAGCATATGAGAACGCGCAAGGATAGATGTGCCTTTCCTTTTTGGCAAGAAAGACCACTGATTATCAGCGGCTTTCTTCATTTATTATATCTCAGGGCGGAGGGGCTATCCCCCCCTCGCGTTGGGTAGAGCGCCTTTTCAGGGCTGGTAGCCTAATGCGGCTTTTTGAATAATACAAATGCTGCCGGGTGGAGAATAGCAAAAAAACAAATGACCCAATTTTTCTTTAGTTTGCAGCATGAAAGCGGCTACCTTACATGAACTGAAAGCAGAACTGAACAACCTGCCTCCTGCTCAGGTGGTAGAGTTGTGTATTCGCTTGGTGAGGTTCAAAAAAGAAAATAAGGAACTGCTCACCTACCTGCTGTTTGAATCAACCGACAACCATGCTTTTGTAGAGGGAATTAAAAAAGAAATCAACAGCGGTTTTGAACAGATTAATACCGATAGCCTGTACTACATCAAAAAAAGTGTGCGCAAAATACTTCGTTTAATTACCCGCTACAGCCGTTATGCCTCTTCTGATAAGGTAACGGCAGAGTTGCTGTTGTACTTTTGCCATAAACTTAAAAATGCAGGATTGGGTATTGAAAAAAGTCAGCAAATGGTTAACCTGTATGCTGCCCAAATCAAAAAAATTGAAAAACTCATCTCTTCCATGCATGAAGATTTGCAGTACGATTACCGCAAAGAGTTGGATGAAGTGGCCATGGGTTGAGTAGTTTTTAATTCTTAAAACACCACAAGAACAATCATCGTCATAACAAAAAAAGCCTCTCCGGTTTCCCGAAGAGGCTTCATATTGTTGCCTTGAAGAAGTTATTCTTCAATTACACCAGTTTGCTCTTTGTAAGGAGATTTAACATTCACCTTAGCACGGTTAAGAGCTAACATGGTTTGCTTTTGTCTTGATACGGTTTTATTTAACCTGTTTTTTCTTTTTAGTCTAGTAACTGCCATGACTTTTCTAATTAAGGCTGCGAAATTAGGGAATTTGCTGATTAAAACAAACTATTCCTTATTTCTTTATCACAATTTTTGCTGAGTACAACTGGCCTGCTTCATCAGTAGCCTGAATAAAGTACACCCCATTGGCTAAATCAGCGGTATTCAACAGCGCTCCTTCTGGCCCGTTAACTTTCCAGTCGGCAGTCACTTTTCTGCCCAATATGTCAGTGCAGGTTACTTCTTTCAAAGGCGCTTCTGTTGTTAAAGAAACCTCGTTTTGAGCCGGATTGGGATATACCGAAAGCGGCTTTGATTTTATCTCCTTACAGGTAGACAGAGTGCCTGTATTGCTGATGGTGATATCATCAAGGTAGAAGTTAGTACCGCCATCGCTTTGAAAATCAAATCTGAAAAGTAAACTGGGTTGGTTGGAGGCCAAGGCTACAGGAACCGCAGCCGTCTTCCACATCTCCGGTCCGGTGGGAACAAAATCTACCTCCGGATTAATTGTTCCGGTTATGGTAGACAGTTGTGCACCTGTTCTTGACCAAATGTTGGTCCAGGTGTTGCCGCAATCAGTGCTCACGGTTACGGTTAACCTGTCATTGGGAGCGGTAACATCGCCAATAAATGAACCTGTTTTGTTCGCATAGGCATATGCAAAACCTAATACCACAGGCGAGAGTCCGCTGGTGCTTATAGCAGGTGAAATGAGTGTGTGGATGTTTCCGTTTTGTCCGAAATTATTTCTCACTCTTATGCTTTTGTTGTTTCCGTAAGAAGCTAAACCGGAGATGGCCCATTGATTAGGGCCCGTAGCGATGGAATACCAGGCTTCTATGGCCAGAGAGGTGTTTTCAAAACTCTCGGCATAAGGGGCTTTTACCACAGCCGTGGCAGAAGAAACCATTACCAGATCATTGTACCAAACAGTATCTGTTCCATTAGCATTCGATACAATAAGGGTTACATCGTATTTACCTGAAGTACTGTATTGAACTACAGGATTAACAGCGGTCGATGTAGCTGGTGTTCCCCCTTCAAACAACCAGGTGCGGGAAGTAACTGTAGTGTTGTAAGAAATGTCACGGAACGTGATGGAGGTTCCTTCGCAAGGGTAGTTGTTACTGCAAAAGGCAGCTCCCACAGGTACCAAAGCACAAACCTGAGCCGACTGTCCAACAAGTCCCGTAGCCACCAAGTTACTTTCTTTCCAAAGGTCTTCCCTGTTTATAAACAACACCTGACGTGAGCGGGCTTTTTGTCCTTTAGTAAACATATTCTGACAACTGCCGTCTGCGTAATCCATAAAATTCTCAATCTGATCTGGCAAGTCTGGATTATCGTTGGTACAAGAGTTAATCTGATTGCAGCCGTAACTGGCCTCATCAACAGGAGGAGTATCTAACACATCATCTCCCTGCTCACAGCCACCCTGAAACGGATGAAATAATCCGAGCCAGTGTCCAATTTCATGTGTGGCAACTCTACCGGCACGTGCAGCGTTACTGGTACCCACACTTCCAATATAATCATGGCGGATAATTACACCGTCTGTAACACTGGATTGTTTACCATTAATAGCCCAGGGAAACTGCGCATAACCTAGTATGGTACCCGCATCTCCCCTGTCTTTAATGTTTTTCACCACCCATACATTCAAATAGCGATTGTTGGGCCACACACTCAAACGTTTGATATTATCATCCGCATTGGACGTGTAACGGGTGTACATTCTTACTACTCCATCAGTACAACGTCCGTTAGGATCTAACTTAGCCAGCTCAAACTCCACTTTAAAATCAGCGGCTACGTCTTTAAAAACAGGGTTAGTGTTCACACTGTCTTTGTTTAAACGTCTGAAATCTTCATTCAGGATTCTGATTTGATCGAGAATCTGGGTGCGGGAAATATTCTCATTGCCGTTTTCATGAAACACATGAAATACCACCGGAATTTTTATAACCTGATCTACATCTTCCGCATTTGCTTTGGTTTTACCTTCCTGAACGGCTTTTATCAGATCATTAAATTGCTGCATGCGCAAATACATCTGCGGATCATTTTTTAATTGCTCCACATGTATTTCATCTGTTATACACCACTTGTTATGCTGTGCCTTGGCCTGTGTACAGGTCAATACAGCGAGCACTATACCTAAACTCAAATATTTCATCATGCCTCAAATATTAAAAATTTGCTCTTAATGCCAAAACAAAGTTTCTGCCCGGGGCACTAATACCCGATGCAAAATACCTGTAATGGTAGTCTAAAATGTTCTCCAACGCAGCCTGCACTTTGAAATATTGATTAAAGGTGTATTCTGTTCTCAGATTAAATACACACCAACCAGGCATACCTTGCGGTGTTGCAGAGTCTTCATTGTCCTCTGCATTTAGCCTATAATCTTTCTTTAGTTTCCATGCATTGTAACGTACTTGAAACTCTGCTCTGAATTTCTTTTTGCGCAACACAAAAGCTGATTGGCCGTACACAGGTGGAATATGATCCAGAGGTGTAAGTGTATCTTTACCTGATGCGTTTACATCATTGAGCCTACCGTAGGTATACGTAATCGTATGTTGCATTGCAAAAGAAGGTGTGAGTTCAGACTCCAGTGTTGCAGTAAAGCCTGTAATGTAAGCACTGCGTTTGTTCTGACTGGCCTGCACTGCGGATAATAAACCATTGTAAAACACAGAATCCTGACCATTTAACAAATAAGGAGCAGTAACAATGATGTTATTAAAATGGCTGTAATACCCGTTCAATTCAATACGTGTTTTTTTGTCAATTACTTTCCCGATGGTAAGTTCTGCGGTGTAAACATTTTCAGGTTTAAGTGATGAATTAGGCACTACTAAAACCGCCCCGGGTTTGGAGTCAAAAAACTTGGTGGCATCATCAACATTAGGTGCCCTAAAACCGGATGAACCTAACGCAGATAAACGCCAATCGTTGCCAGGCAGGTAAACTAAGCCAACACTTCCGTTCAGAGCAGTGAAAGTATTGTTTACATCAGCAAAGGGAAAAGGAAAAACAGTAGTATCAGCAAAAGTTGAAGACAGTTTTACGGAACTGAATCTGGCGCCTGATGACAAAATAAACTTCCTGTTAATCTCCCAGCGATGAGTCAAATAAGCCGCAATCGTGTTCATGTCACTACCTCCGTCAGGGTAACGGGTTTGTGCTTTTGAAATTGCTCCTGTGGTGATGTCTTCAAAATGAGCTTTTGAGTTTACCTTGTTCAGTAACACCTCTGCACCGTAGCGCAACTCGTGTTTCTTTTTAAAATCTTTTATAAAATCAGCATTAAGCGCATAAATGTTTATTTTTTCAATTTGAGAACGTTTATTTACAGCATTAAATCGTCTGTCGTGTCTTGATTCATCAATGCTTTGCTGAGATAAAATAATTCGCGCAGTTTTATAAAAAGCATTCTCTTTTTTAAACTCGGTTGTGAGCGAATTAAATAAACGTGTTTGAGGTCCGTAATACCACTCAGCAAATTTGAGCTTACTGCCACTGTATTCAGTCAAACGATCAAACCGAGGCACATCGGTTGAGTTGGAATATTGCACATTCAGTAATACATCAATGTACTTACCGGCTTTGTATAAAAATTTCTGCGTAATGTCATACTGCGAGTACCCTGCTCCTTTCTGAACATTGTAATCTTTGTTCTTTACCATGGAGTCGGCACCGTTGATGCGTTGTGCATAGTAGAGCACTTTCCCAAATTCTGGGTAGGCACCAGGGCGATTGGCACCGGCTTTTAAATCGCCAAAATCTTTGTAGGTAAAAGAGGTAAAGGAAGCCAGTTTTTTACCTCCGATGTTTACAGATACGTTGCCCGTTTTTTCATTGCTGGCGGAAGAATAGCGAACAAATGAAGAACCATTAATTAATAATTTATCGGTAGTGGACAACTGCGGACGTTTGGTGTAAAAATGCATTACCCCACCCAAGGCATCACTGCCATACATTACTGAACCGGGGCCGTACATTACCTCTACCCTGTCAATGCTATTGGGGTCAATGGTGATTACGTTTTGTAAATGCCCTGCACGGTACACGGCATTGTTCAGTCGAACTCCATCCACTACCATCAACACGCGGTTGGCTTCAAAACCTCGTAAAATAGGGCTGCCACCACCCTGCTGGCTCATTTGCATATATACCTTACCTGTTTGAAGTAACAAATCGGCTGAGGTTTGCGGGTTATTTTGTTCAATTTTTCGGGCATTAATAACTTCAATCTGTTGAGGAATATCAATCTTCTTCTCTTCAGATTTGTTTGCTGTAAGTACAACTTCGTCCAAATCAAAGCTTACCTCACTCAGGTAAATCTTAAATGATTTAGCTTCCAAAGCTGACTTAGTGAATTGCTGTGACTGAAACCCTACCAATTTTATTAGTAATGTATCAGAAGATGAAAAGGCCGTCAAGTCAGCTATACCTTTAGTATTTGATTGAACGGCATTGGTAGAATTGGGAACGTAGACCAGCACGCCCTCCAATGGTTTAAGGTCAGATTTATTGTATATATATAACTGCTGTGCACGGGAAATAAATCCTATGCATAGCAGCATAACTGTTGCTATGTATTTCATATAAAATTATAAACGTGAAATAATAAAAAAGGCTGCTCACATAAATTATATGCAAAAGCAGAATAAAAACTGAAGTGGTAAAATCAGCTCACTTTTGGCGGGGGCGATTCCTGCGTTAAATCAGGTGAAAGAAACAGGCAAATAAAATAAGATGAATGTGCAATTTGCATCGCAGAAACATGAACAAAGGCAGGCATTTCCACAATGTAATCTTTAACTATACTTTTGATTAGTAGTTTGGCATTTTTAGCGGGATGTCCGTTGTTTTGATGAACCTGCTGCTTGAGGTGAGAGAGTATTTCCTGCTCGCGTGCATCCTGAATACAGTACCACACTGCACCGGCTGCTGTTTCCGTTTTGCGAATGATGTCATATAAATTGCCCTTGTAACGGAATTCATGTTCTTTCACCCATTCAAAATCTGCATCAGCTGTTACATCGGGGGAAAAGGCCAGTAAGTCTGCATCCGGTATCTGCCCTTTCTGAAGTTTCCATACGTGTTTCTTTACCTGAATACTGAGTACATTATATACAGCATAATACCCCGCAATATTGTAGAGCATAATGGCGAACAATGATATAGCAATGGATTTCTTCAACCTGACAAATTTATTATTTATATCCGTTTTCCAAGTTCAATCACCTGTAAGTCCTTTGGGGTTGCATGGTCAATAGAAAATCTGATTAATGTACGCACCTGATGAAAGCCCTTGATGCCTGCTGCACCCGGATTAATGTGAAGGTGATTCAGTTGTTTATCAAAAATCACTTTCAGGATATGCGAGTGACCGCAAACCACAATACCGGGCTTGTGCTCTATAATCTGCTGTTTTACCTTAGCAGCATACTTACCGGGGTAACCTGCAATATGGGTGATGAGTACTTTTACATCTTCACACATGAACACAGCTGTTTCAGGATATGTAAGCCTAAGCTCCCGGCCATCTATGTTGCCCCATACGCCTTTTACGGGTTTTAAAGATTTTAACCGGTCAGAGACTTCAATACTTCCCCAGTCTCCTGCATGCCATATTTCGTCACATTCTTTTAAATATTCCACTACTCCATCATCCAAATGGCTGTGTGTATCTGATAAAACACCTATTCTTTTCAACGGTTAGCTAATCTTTGCTTCAAAAATGCGCTTTTCTTGCGTAGTTTTGGCAACAAGATATGACTTTAATAATTGTATTAATCACCACTGCGGTCAGCCTGCTGGCTTTTAGTAATCACCGGTTGATGGATCAACTCATTTTTAATCCGTTTGTTACGAGGGTGCGAAAAGAGTGGTACCGCTTTTTAAGCTGCGGATTGTTGCACGCTGATTTTTTTCACCTGTTGGTGAACATGTATGTGCTTTACAGCTTCGGACAAATGGTGGAAAGTTACTACGGAGCAGTGTTTGGTGGCAAGGGAACTTTTATGTTTGTATTTCTTTACCTCTCCAGTATTGCAGCAGCCAATATTTCTACCTACAAAAAATACAACACGGTTCCTTCTTACAATGCCTTGGGTGCATCAGGTGGTGTATCGGCTATTGTTTTTACAGCTATCTTGTTCGACCCTTTTCAAATGGTGATGATATTTCCCATACCAATTCATTTTCCGTTGGTACTTTTTGGTGTAGGTTACCTCATTTACTCTTACTTTATGAGCAATCGCTCAGGGTCAGATAACATTAACCATGAAGCGCACTTTTACGGTTCATTACACGGCATTATCTTTACCATTGCCTTTAAGCCGGCAGTTGGCAAAGCATTTATTTCACAAGTAGTAAACTGGTTCAGTTAAAACAGAATTCCTGCTCTTATTATAAGCGGACTAGGGTAAGGACTGTATATCGTCTGGTTGAGGTTATAAAGTACCAACAAATAAGGCCCTCTGAAACTCCCCATATCTCCTGATGAGTAACCGCCACCTACCAAGGCACTGCCCACCCACCTTCTGTTGGTGTTGTAAACAGCAGGATCATAAAAATCATAATTGAGTGCTTCATATTCAGCATTGGCAAAAAGTCCGGAGATAATATTGTAACGGGCCAATACACTCCCGCCATACAAGCTGGAGGATAACTTAAAAGTACCTCCTGATGAGGTAGGTACTTGTTGACTTTGATATATGTAAGTTCCGCTTGTACCTACCAATAACCTCTCAGTGACCTGGTATGCTATAGTGGGTTGCAACAGAACGTAGGTAAAATCTCCAAAGGAAGCCCAGGCATTTCCGCCCACTCTTACCTTGCTCCAGAAGGGGCTTTTCTCCGGCTTCTGTTCATCCGGTTCATCTTCTTTCTTATCGCTTGGTTCCTCAGTGTTCTTTTTTTGTTCAGGATTTTTCATGGGTTGCTGAGCCGCAGCAGTTAGCGAGACCAAGAGTACAACAATGACTATACTGATTTTTTTCATAACTATTTACTGCGTACAAATATCAAGATATTCAATCATTTTTCACCCAACGCTAACGAATAACCTCAGAGAAATCTTATTTTCGCAAAAAAATAATTAACTCCTTCCATGAGTAAAGTACATAATTTCAGTGCAGGTCCGGCTATTTTACCACAAGCCGCCATTGATGCCTCTGTTGAAGCACTTAAAAATTTCGCAGGTACAGGTTTATCTCTTATTGAAGTTTCTCACCGCAGCAAAGAGTATGAAGCTGTTGTAGATGAAGCCACACAGCTAGTAAAAGATATCCTGAAACTAAATGACGATTATGCTGTAGTATTTTTACAAGGCGGTGCCAGCCTGCAGTTTGATATGATTCCCATGAACTGGTTGGGTGATAACCAAACCGCTGCATATGTAAATACGGGTGTTTGGGCCAGCAGAGCCATTAAGGAAGCAAAAATGTTTGGTAAAGTAAACGTATTGGCCAGCAGTGAAGATAAAAACTTCAGTTACATACCCAAGGATTATAGCATACCAACAGATGCAGCCTATTACCACTGTACCAGCAACAACACCATCTACGGAACAGAAATGTTCAGTTTCCCCGATACTCATGGAGTTCCATTGGTGTGTGATATGAGTTCAGATATATTCAGTCGCCCTTTTGATGCAAATAAGTTTGACATGATTTATGCCGGAGCCCAGAAAAACATGGGCCCCGCAGGAACCACTTTGGTTATCCTAAAAAAATCATTTCTGGAAAAACGCGCTGCACGCACTATTCCTACCATGCTGGATTACAAAGTGCATATCGACAATGGTTCCATGTACAACACCCCAAGTGTTTTCGCCATTTTTGTATGCATGCACACACTCCGCTGGATAAAATCCATCGGACTTGAAGCCATGGAAGCTCGCAATAAAGCGAAGGCTGATACCCTGTACGCTGAAATTGACCGTAATCCGTTGTTTGTTGGCACAGTTGCAAAAGAAGACCGCAGCCGCATGAATGTTAACTTTGTACTCAACGATAAAAGCATGGAAGATGAATTCCTGAAGTTCTGCAAAGACAAAAACCTGAGTGGTTTGAAAGGGCATCGTTCTGTGGGAGGTTTACGCGCTAGCTTATACAATGCACTGGAATTGGAAAGTGTACAAGCTTTAGTTGATGCCATGCAGGACTTTGAAACAAAGGTTGCGGGGAGGTAAGGTTATTGGTTGATAAAGTGATTGGGTAAGTAGTATGTATTCATCGTTTATGGAATTAGATGTTTGGAAAGAATGTAGAAAACTGCGGCAAATGGTTTCTGCACTTTGCAAGAAATTCCCAAGTGATGAAAAATATAAGCTAACTGATCAAATACTTCGTTCTTCCAAATCTCCTTGTGCAAATATTGCAGAAGGTCATGGGAGATATCATTATCAGGAAAACATACAATTCTGCCGGATAGCAAGAGGTTCTGTTACTGAAACGCACAACCATTTAACCGATGCATTAGACGAAAAATATATTTTAGAGGAAGAATATACTACAACAGTTGAACAAATTAATTCCTGTATCAGACTCATCAACGGTTACATCAACTTCCTTCAGAAACAAAAAGCAAACACAAAACAAACGACCAATAACGAATAACTCCATCAACCAATAACCCTATTAACGAATAACTACAACACCTATATTAACTAACACAAAATGACCAAAATACTCGCAAATGACGGCATTGATGCCAACGGAAAATCCATATTAGAAAAAGCAGGATTTACAGTGGTTACTGATAAAGTAGCACAGGATAAACTGGCTGAAGAATTAAAAAACTACGATGCAGTATTGGTACGTAGCGCTACCAAAATACGTAAAGATGTTATTGATGCTTGCCCCAATCTTAAACTTATTGGCAGAGGAGGTGTGGGAATGGATAACATTGACGTAGATTATGCCAAACAAAAAGGAATCAAGGTAATCAACACACCTGCCTCCTCTTCTGTTTCAGTAGCTGAGTTAGTATTTGCTCACCTGTATTCAGGTGCTCGCTTTCTTCCAATCACTAACCGCGTTATGCCTGTAAAAGGTAATGAAGAATTTAACAACCTGAAAAAAACAGCCTCTAATGCAATTGAGTTGCAAGGCAAAACTATGGGTATCTTAGGCTTTGGACGCATAGGGCAGGAAGTTGCAAAAATAGCAATTGGTATGGGCATGAAAGTGCTGGCATACGACCCTTATGTAGAAAAAGTTGACCTGTCTATATATATGCCCGCTTTAGGAAACGACTATCGCTTAAAACATACCCTACCTACTGTAAGCAAAGAGCGTGTACTAACTGAAAGTGATTACATTACTTTCCATGTTCCGTTTAACGAAGGAGATAAAGCCGTAATTGGCGAAACAGAACTGGCATCCATGAAAAAAGGTGTGGGTTTGGTAAACTGTGCACGTGGCGGAGTAATTGACGAGAAAGCATTACTCGCTGCATTAAATAGCGGTCATATTGCTTTTGCCGGATTGGACGTATTTGAAAAAGAGCCTCCTGTATTTATGGATATATTGCAACATCCGCATGTAAGTCTCAGTCCTCACGTTGGAGGATCAACCAAAGAGGCACAAAACAGAATCGGCATTGAACTGGCTGAAAAAATCATACAGGAATTTAAGAAATAACCTCAGGTATTGGCAACTATCCGACCCTTCAGGGCACTGCGCCCCACTCCTGAGCTGGCTGATCAGGTATCGGCTCCGCTTTTGGATGCATCAAGTAAAGTAACTTCATGGAAGTTGATGCAGGAAAACCCTTTATCGTACCTGCATGTGGTAAAACCCCACCTGCATTTTCCGGAGGAGAAAAAGAACCCCGCCAAACATTTCCCCAAAGGAATGGAGTACCTGCAAAAGTTTATTCGGGAGAGTGTTCTTATACGCGATAATGCACCCTGCTTCTATGTATACCAATGTATTAACGGAAGCAGAGCTTACACCGGAATAATTGCTGCAGCATCGGTTGATGAATACAACAATAACGGTATTCTCAAACATGAAAACACGCGTACAGAGAAACAAAATGAACTGCTGGAGCATATCAGTTTCTTTAAAAGCATTGGTTCACCCGTACTGCTTACCTATCCCGACAGTAATTTGATTGAAGAGTTGCTGGAACAAATCACACAACAGAAACCCGATTATAACTTTATCAGTGATGATTCATTAAAGCACAATCTTTGGGTGGTGCGGGATGAAGCAACCTTACAACTGATTACAGAGGACTTTCTTCGCATAGATGAATTGTATATAGCTGACGGGCATCACCGTTCTGCAGGAGCTGCGGCTTACTGCGAAATGGAGCGAAAGAAAAACCCTCACTACACAGGAGAAGAACATTTCAACTTTTTCCCGGTTTGTGTTATCCCCTTTTCTAAGCTTCACATATACGAATACCACCGTTTGGTAAAAGATGATGAGATCGTAAACGCACCTGATTTTTTAGCAAGGGTTGGGCAATATTTTCACATAAAGCCTTGTGGTAATCTACCTTATCAGCCGCTTAAAAAGATGCAGTTTGGTTTATATTTCAATCAGCATGCGTATGAACTTTCACTCAAAAAAGAGTATGCAGATTTACTACACGGCACATTAGATCAACTGGATGTAAGTATTGTGGAAGAATTTCTGATTAACCGCATTTTCCATATCACGGATAGTAAAACTGATGCCCGATTGGCGTTTATTGACGGTAGCAAAGGCATCAAAAAACTGCAACAAATGGTTGACTCCAATGAGTGCAGTGTTGCCATTACACTTTACCCCACATCAGTTGATGAGGTGAAAGCCGTAGCAGAAGAAAATCTGATCATGCCTCCAAAGTCGACCTGGATTGAACCCAAAATACGCTCCGGATTACTTATTTATACAGAAGATTAAGCCATGCTGAAAAAACTGGCATATCTGCTCAGGCTCTTTATCTTCTGGTTGATCTTCTTTCAGTTTCACCGGCTTGTATTTGTTATTTACAACAAGCAAAAGTTTGCAGGACTTAAACTGTCAGAAATTAGCAGTGCTTTTTATCATGCCCTACCTCTCGATTTTTCTGCAGCCGGGTATTTGATTTCGATACCGTTCTTGGCCATCATTATCAGCAACTACCTGTTGCTTGATAAAAGTGTGGTAGTTATTCGCTGGTTCAACTTTGCGCTGGTGGGGATAGTAACTATTCTTCAGTTTGTAGATACTGCCCTTTACCATGAGTGGGGATATAAGCTCAATGCCTATGCCCTTTCGTTTACCAAATATCCCAAAGAAGTGATGGCTTCTGTTGCGGCAACACCTTACCTAACAATCATTATAATACTCACCATAACTGTTGCAGCTGCTGTTCTGTTGTTACAAGCAGGAGTTCATTTGTATGATTATGTTTACAAGCGATCCAATGTAAGCGGCAAAAAACAGCACCTGCTGGCTGTTCTCTATACACTTGGCACATGCGCTTTACTTTTTCTTTTCATTAGAGGCAGTGTTGGCGTTGTACCCATCAACCAAAGTGCTGTATTCTATTCTCACCATGCTGTGTTGAATCATACAGCTGTAAATACTCCTTGGAACATTATGTACAGTGTTTTTAATACCGGTGGCATGATGAGCAAAAATCCATACGGGTACATGGAAATGCAAGAAGCTGAAAAAATCACACGCTCACTTTACGTGCAGGAAAATTATACAGACAGTAACACTTTATCCGAAGTAAACCAACCCAACGTACTGGTTATTCTACTGGAAAGCTGGACAGCTGACGTGATAGAAAGTTTAGGCGGAGAAAAGGGAGTTACTGACGGGTTCCATCAACTCTCTAAGGATGGACTATTGTTCACCAACATCTACGCAAGCGGAGACAGAACTGATAAAGGCATTGTAGCTGTATTGAGCGGCTACCCTTCTCAACCATCGGCTTCCATTATTTCGCAACCTGAAAAAATGGAGAAGTTACCGGTGATTACCGCTCCTTTTGTTCAGCAAAATTACAGTACTGCATTTTATTACGGAGGTGAATCGGAGTTTGCCAATATGCGGGCCTATCTTTACCATAGCGGTTTCGAAAAAATTATTGACAAAAATAGTTTTGAAAAAAAGGACATGAATTCGAAATGGGGAGCCCATGACGGAATTGTTTTTAACAGGTTGATTAAAGACCTCAACAAAGTAAAGGAACCCTTCTTTTACAGCCTGCTTACCCTAAGCAGTCACGAACCTTTTGAAATTCCGGTGAAACATAAATTCCCCAAGAAAAAGGAGGAAGATAAATTCAGAAATGCAGTTTGGTACAGTGATTTGGCCCTGAAGGAGTTTATGGACAACGCACAACAACAAACCTGGTATAATAATACCCTCATTATTTTGGTGGCTGACCATGGCCACCGTCTTCCTAAGAATTACGTTGATTTGAGCGTTCCAGGAAGATTCAGAATACCTCTATTTATTACCGGGGGCGCATTAAAACCTGAACTGAGAGGTACCAAATGTAAAACCACCGGCAGCCAAACTGATATTGCAGCTACGTTACTTCAATCGCTCGGCAAAACTTCGAAACAGTTTCCTTACAGTAAAAATTTATTGAGCAAGAATGCAAAATCATTTGCCTGGTATACTTACAATGATGGTTTTGGCTGGATTGACTCTTATGAATCTCTGGTGTTCGATAATATTGGTAAACGTATTTCTTATCCGTATCATACTGTAGTTGCTGACAGTTCAAACCGAAAAATAAAACTTGGACAGGCTTACCTTCAAAGCCTGATGCAAGATTATATTGAGAAATAAATCAATGGTTTAACAGCTGTTTATATATATTTCTGTTGATTTTACCGGCAGAGAATTATTTTCACGCAAGTTTGAAACTAAAAATAGTAAATTGGCTTACCAGCCTTATCTCTTTACTGCTACTCATGTATTGCACATTAGTGCTGTGCGGTTATGAGTATGTGGCACGGGCATTTATTCATACTACCCCTGATTTAAACGACTACACCATCTTTTACAATAGGCCAGTAAAAGCACTGGGCGGTGTTAGGTGGCCACAAAGCAGCCGAATCAATACAAACAAATTAACTAACGAGGAAGAAACTTTTTTTAAAAATCTGGGAACAGTGGCTATTGTTGCTGTACAAAATGATTCTCTCCTGCATGAACAGTATTGGGACGGTTACTCCTCCAACAGCTTGTCTAACTCATTTTCTGTGGCCAAAAGTGTAGTAGGGCTACTTACAGGAATTGCCATTGATGAAGGGAAAATTAAAAGTATTGATGATGCCGTTGCCCTTTACCTGCCTGAGTTTGCCAGCGGTGATAAAAAGCTTATTACCATCCGACATTTACTAACGATGAGTTCAGGGTTGAACTTTGAAGAAGATTACACCACCCCTTTTTGTCACTCTACACAAGCATATTACGGGAAAGACCTTTACTCACTTATCAATTCCCTGTCAGTAAAATACACCCCCGGAACTGTTTGGAAATACAAAAGCGGAGATACCCAAACCTTGCAAATGGTACTGGAAAAAGCCACCGGGAAAAAACTAGCTGATTACTGTTCAGAAAAACTATGGATTCCTGTTCAAGCTGAACATACGGCTTTGTGGAGTTTAGACAAAGAGAACGGGAATGAGAAAGCATATTGCTGCATCAACAGCAATGCTACCGACTTTGCCCGCATAGGTAATCTGGTGTTGCATGAAGGTAACTGGAAAGGTAAACAGGTTATTTCTTCCGCCTTTCTTCAGACAGCGTTAACACCCAACATGGTAAAAACAGAAAAAGGCGACATCTGTGATTTTTATGGTTTCCAATGGTGGCTCACTACTTATGAGGGTCGCCCTGTTCATTATGCACGTGGAATACTTGGCCAGTACATTATTGTTGTACCCCACAAAAACCTGGTTATAGTAAGGCTGGGTACCGAACGAGGCGTAAAACAAGGCGTTCATTTTGAAGAAACTTACAAATTAATCAACCTCTTCACCCGTTAAAATCAATCCGGGCATATTGTTTGCTAACTAGTAGTGTCGTATTTTTGAAATTATTAATAATCAGATAAGATGAAAAAGTTACTTGCTTTACCGGTTGTTGCCTTGTTGTTTTTTGCATTCATACCGGCTACTGAAGAATTGAAATGGCTGGGATGGAACGAAGGCTACGAGATAGCAAAAAAGAAAAACAAGATAATGGTGGTAGATGTATACACCGACTGGTGCGGATGGTGCAAGGTTATGGATCGTGAAACGTTTGCCAATGCAGAAATTGTAGCCACAATAAACAAAGAATTTGTTCCTGTAAAATTTAATCCTGAAATAGCCGGTGCCACCTATACTTATGATGGTAAGAAATACACCGGAGATCAGTTTGTAGGAGTTATTTCTAACAATCAACTCTCAGGCTACCCTACAACAGTATTTTATTTCCCCAAAAAAAATGAGTTTGTAATGGAAGTGGGATATAAAAAACCTGATGCTTTCAAAGACATTCTGAGACAAATGCTCGAACGCAAAAAGGCAAAGTAAATTCTTTAACCATAATAAAGCAACAGCAAGCACTGTTGCTTTATTTTTTTACAGCTATATGAAAGATTTTTTTAAAAACATCAAAAACGATTTACCCGCAAGTTTAGCTGTATTCTTTGTTGCTATACCATTGTGTTTAGGTATTGCACATGCATCGGGCGCCCCTCTGATTGCCGGATTGATTACCGGAGCAACAGGAGGTTTGTTGGTTGGTGCTATTAGTAAATCTCCATTAAGTGTAAGTGGTCCTGCAGCAGGTTTAACCGCAATTGTTTTAGCTGCAATAAGCCAGTTGGGTTCTTTTGATATGTTTTTGGTGGCTGTTTTTATAGCCGGTGCCATACAAATAACGTTGGGTTTGCTAAAACTGGGATCTATTGCTAATTACATTCCTAACAGTGTAATCAAAGGTATGCTGTCGGCCATAGGTATACTTTTAATCATGAAGCAATTTCCTCACATGATAGGATATGATATTGAAGAAATGGGTGTAGAGCAATTTAATATTGCAGAGCAGGATTTAAACGAAACCTATCATTTACCAAAGGATGTAGAAACAAGCTCACTCACCATTTTTTTACATTCTTTAAAACATATTGAATATGGTATACTGCTCATTGGCGTTTTAAGTATTGGTGTGTTGTTTTTTTGGGAAAAAGTAATTGCCAAAAAATTGAAAACAGTACCTGGTTCTCTTATAGTGGTTTTGCTAGGCATTGTGCTGAATATGGTTTTTGCAACTAATGAAACCTTGTTACTTAGTCCTGACCATTTGGTAAATGTACCCTCTATTAACAGTTTTGATGCCTTTTTCCAAAACACCACACTACCTAACTGGGATGCATTATCTAACATTAAAGTCTATAAAATTGCCATAACACTGGCTATCGTTGCCTCTATAGAAACACTCTTATCATTAGAAGCAATAGACAAAATTGATCCATGGTCAAGAACATCTCCTCCAAATAGAGAATTGCTTGCTCAGGGTGCAGGTAACATGACGGCAGCACTTTTCGGAGGAATTCCTTTGACCGCAGTAATTGTTCGTGGTTCTGTTAACATTGCAGCCGGTGCAAAAAGTAAAGCATCCACTATTTTTCACGGAGCATTTATTGTGTTGTCTGTTATATTTTTTGCTCCTTTTATCAATCTTATCCCCTTAGCCAGTCTGGCTTCTATTCTGGTATTTACCGGATATAAATTATTAGACGTTAAAAGCTTTTCTTACTACTACAAAAAAGGATGGGATCAGTTCATACCTTTTGCCATAACCATATTTGCCATTGTAAGAATTGACTTGTTGTATGGAGTGCTGATAGGATTAGGTGTAGCACTTATTTTCATTATACGCAATAATTACAATGCACCGGTTTTAAAGGTAGTTGACTTTGGCAAACGCATACGAATTAGCTTAGGCGAAAATGTTACTTTTCTGCATAAATATAAACTGCTCAAGGAACTCGAAAAAATAAAACCCGACTCCATTGTTGAATTGGATGCATCAAGAAGTCTTTACATGGACAAGGATGTAATGGAAGCTATTAATGATTTCAGAGAAAAGGCAAAACAAAAAAATATTCAGGTATTTTTGGGAGGAATAAACATGGAAGAAAATAAACTAGATGTAAAACAAAGCATGCAGGAATCGTATGCCCGTTTACTTAAAGGCAACAAAAAATGGGTTACGGATAAAACAAAAGATGACCCTGATTATTTTACCCGTCAGGCTGAGGGCCAATCTCCTGAGTACTTGTTTATAGGGTGTTCAGACAGTCGTGTACCTGCAAATGAGATAACAGGAACTGAACCCGGTGAAATGTTTGTACACTGTAATATCGCCAATCTGGTAGTTAATACTGATATTAACCTGATGTCGGTAGTGCAATACTCTGTAGAAGTGCTAAACGTAAAACACATCATTGTTTGCGGGCATTACGGTTGCGGTGGAATTAAAGCTGCTATGGAGCAACAACCGCACGGTTTAATTGACAAATGGCTACGTAACATTAAAGACGTACAACGTTTGCACCAGCATGAAATAAATGCCATTGAAGACCCCGATCAGAAACTGAGGCGCATGGTAGAACTCTCTGTAAGGGAGCAAATTTTCAACCTGATGAAAACGTCTTATGTACAACGTAACCGCCAGCAATATGGCTTCCCCGATTTACATGGTTGGGTGTATGACATAAGCAACGGTGAACTTCAAGATTTAAAAGTTCAGGAAGAACACGAGTTCAAGGAGTATGAGAAAATCTATAAGATGTACTAAACGTTCTTCATAGCTTCCAGCAACTGAGTTTTAACACTGCTGCTTACGGGAGCTAAAGGAAGGCGAACTACATTTTCACACAGGCCCATCACTTCGAGTATAACTTTAATTCCGCCCGGAGAACCGTCAGCAAAGATGAGTTTCATGATATCGAGCAACTCATAATGAGCAGCACGAGCTCCTGTTATGTTTCCGGCTAAAGCAGTTCTCACCATGTCAGAGAATTTTAACGGATAGGCATTGGCAACTACAGATATAACTCCGGCCATTCCAATACTGATAAAGGGTAAGGTATACGCATCGTCACCTGAAATCACCAGGAAATCCTTCGGTTTGTTTTTAATGATTTCCATACACTGGTCAAAATTGCCCGAGGCTTCTTTCATGGCTACAAAATTTTTGAAATCGTGTGCCAATCGAAGTGTGGAATCAGCACTCATGTTGGCTCCGGTGCGGCCCGGTACATTATACAAGATGATGGGTTTATCTGTACATTCAGAAACAGCTTTGTAATGCAGGTAAATACCCTGCTGATTGGGCTTGTTGTAATACGGACTCACTGAAAGAATTCCGTTGTATCCGGTAAAGTCGAAATGTTCAATGGTTTCAACCACTTCACGGGTGTTATTCCCTCCTATTCCGGCAACCAGTCCTACTTTTCCCGCTGCTTTCTCTGCTACAAATGCGTATATTTTTTTCTTTTCATCTTTAGTTAAGGTAGCGGTTTCTCCTGTGGTACCTAAAACCACCAGATATTCCACCTTACCTGACACCAGATGGTTAATAATCTTTTCTAAGGCAGAGAAGTCAACTTCTCCGGTTGGTGTAAAAGGAGTAACAATGGCCACTCCTGTTCCTGTAAATGATGTACTCATGTTATACTGATTTAATGTATCTGTCTACTTGTTGAATGTAGTTAGTTAGTGTATTGTCATTGCCTGTATCAATCATAAGGTCAAAATACAATTCGCTTTTGGGTCTGAATTTCCCTACTCTTAATCCTGCATGTGAAAGACCTGAAATAGCCTCCAACCATAAGGTTTGGTCAATGTAAAGGTTAAGTAAAAAATCAAATTCTTCATTCATAAAACGCCCAACCGACTCTGTACTAGGCAGGTAGTTCCAACTTAAATTTTTGAGCCAGAAGTATTCGGTATAGGCCAGAAACTTATACTTAAAAGGAAGTTCCTTCTCATTCACAAACCCCAACAGAAAAACTTTCTTTCCCTGCGCCTTCAGTTGTGCGGAGTAATCCTGCACTATTTTGGCATGCTCATCGTCTGTTGCATCGTACAGTATACCAATGTAAGCAGCATCGTCAAACTTCTTTATGTTGCGCACCTGGCGCAATGATTTGACCTGTTTATCTAATGCAATTCGTCCTAATTTCTTTTTTATATCTTCAATCCACGTCATGCTATCATCTCTAAAAATTCCTGTTCAGTAATTATTTTAATATTGAGGTCAGTAGCTTTCTTCAATTTCTCGGGCCCCATCTTATCTCCGGCTACAAGATAATCGAGTTTTCCTGAAACACTACTCACGTTACGTCCACCGTTGGTCTCAATCAGTTTTTTGATATCATCACGACTCATCGCAAAAACACCTGATACCAGAAAACTCTTACCTGCCAGCTTTTCTGTTCGCTCATAACCTTCCTCTTCTTTAATTTCCAATTGTAAGCCTGCTGCTGCTAATTGTTCCACTAAACTTTTGTTCGCATCTTCAGCAAAGAACTTAATTACCTGCTCGGCTATCTTTCCCCCTATTTCACTCACGGCCACCAACTCTTCATAAGAGGCCCTCATTAAGTTGTGCAAATTCTGAAAACGCTGAGCCAGCTTTTTCGCAACGGTTTCTCCAACCATACGAATGCCCATTGCAAAAAGCACTCGTCCAAACGGAACATGTTTCGAATCTTCAATGCCTTTTAAAATATTGCGCACTGACTTTTCCTGCAAGCTGCGTTTTTTAAGTGAGTCATCTTCACCCACAGTAAATTCTAATCCTATCAACTGCTCGTAAGTGAGTACATACAAATCAGCATAAGTTCGTATTAACCCCTTATCAAATAAACCACTTACAGTTTCGGCACCAAGGCTATCAATATCCATGGCCTTGCGTCCGATGAAATGTTCAATCTTACCTTTGAGCTGTGGGGGGCAACCTTGTTCGTTGGTACAATAGTGAACTGCTTCTCCTTCCTTGCGTACCAAAGGAGTACCGCATTCAGGGCAATGGGAGGCGTAGTCGATTTTCGCTGAGAACAACTGTCTTTTCGATAAATCAACTCCGGTAATTTTGGGTATAATCTCTCCGCCTTTTTCTACAAAAACTGTGTCGTATTCGTGTAAGTCAAGTCGGTCTATTTCATCGGCATTGTATAAGCTGGCCCGTTTTACTGTGGTACCTGCTAATTGCACCGGTTTTAAATTGGCTACGGGAGTAATTGCCCCCGTGCGCCCCACCTGATAAGTTACCTTGAGCAATTGCGTAGATGCACTTTGAGCCTTGTATTTATACGAAATGGCCCAGCGGGGATTTTTTGCTGTAAATCCTAACTCTTCCTGCTGCCGGTAATTGTTTACTTTAACAACAACCCCGTCAATATCATAGCTGAGCTGTTCGCGTTCTTTATCGTATTGATGAATAAACGCCATTACCTGTTCCATGTTGGTACAAACCTTATAATGGTCTGATACTTTAAAGCCCCAGGCAGCAGCCTTCTTCAAACTTTCTGCATGAGTTTCTGCAACGGGTTCATCACTGTAAATAAAGTAGAGGAAACAATCCAATTGCCTTTTGGCCACCTCTGCGGAGTCCTGCATTTTAAGCGAACCTGAAGCAAAATTGCGCGGGTTTTTATACAACTGTTCTGCAATCTCCTCGTCATCGTAACCTTTTTCTCTCAGTTCTTGGGTAAGCTCTGCATTCAGCCTTTCAAATTGTTTCAGGTGCATAAATACTTCTCCGCGAATCTCAAATTCATCGGGATAATCACCTGCTGGCAATTGCAATGGAACACTGCGAATGGTTTTAACGTTGTTGGTTACATCATCACCTTGCGTACCGTCACCACGCGTTACGGCCCGTACTAAACGGCCTTTCTGATAGGTGAGACTAATGGCCAGTCCGTCAAATTTTAACTCTGCAACGTATTCAAAATTATCGCCAATGGATTTACGAATGCGGGCATCAAATTCGCCCAACTCCTCTTCGCTGTAAGTATTACCAAGCGAAAGCATGGGATACTTGTGTTTTACGGTTTGAAAACTTTTAGTTACTGTGCCCCCCACACGTTGGGTAGGTGAATTGGCATCCTGTAATTGAGGGTGTTCTTTCTCCAGACTGATAAGTTCCTGCAGCAGCTGATCAAATTCATAATCGCTGATAACGGGTTTATCCAGCACATAATACAAGTGATTGTGGTGATTAATCACCTGCACCAATTCGGCAATGCGTACTTTAGCTTCGTCAAAACTCATAAAGCCGCAATTTAGTAAGAGCATCTTAAACGCACAGGTTTGAAGTTGCATTTTTTTTATACATCTTTGTGCTGATGTGTAAATGGCTCAGAAATCTTTATTTACCAATTACTTTGGCATTTTTCAGCGCTTTTACGGCAATGGCACAAAGTAGCTTTGTTCCCACCGGAAGCGAGACTTACCACTTAATTGACCGCTTGGAGATACAAAATGGTGCACTAAGCAAAACCTTACACACTTCAACAAAACCATACAGCCGCAGTCAGATTGCTTCCTTTCTGAAAGAGATGGATGATTCCGGTAAATACCGTTCTGTTCAGGATAAATTTAACCTCGACTATCTTTCCATCGATAATTTTGATGAAACCAGAGATAGTTTAGCCATAAGCAAAAAGCCTGTACTAAGAAAGTTCTATACAGAAAAGCCTTTTTTATTTTCTCATTACGAAGAAGACTTTGAACTCTACATCAATCCGGTGTTAGATGCTCATGCCGGTTTTACAGATGCCACTTCTGGTAACAAATCCATTTACACCAATACACGTGGGACTGAAATTCGCGGTAGTATTGCCGGTAAGGTGGGTTTTTATACTTACGTTACCGAAAATCAGGCGCGCCTTCCTTACTTTGTTGACCAACGGGTTGACAGCAACAAAGCATTGCCGGGAGTTGGTTTCCTGAAAGGTTTTGGTACAAATGGATACGATTATTTACAAGCCAGAGGTTACATTACTTTTTCAACAGCCAAAAACCACATAAACTTCACCTTCGGGCATGATAGGAATATGATCGGCAACGGAGTACGTTCACTGATTTTATCTGACTTTGCCCGCGAGTATCTGTTTTTCAAGGTGAATACAAAGGTATGGAAGTTCGATTATGAAAACCTGTTTATGGAACTGTTCAACGGCAACAGCTTTACAGGTGTAAGTAATCTGGTGGAGAAAAAATTTGCAGTTCATCATCACCTCAGTTATAATGTGGCTAAAAATCTGAACATCGGACTATCCGAAACAGTTATATTTTCCAGAAACGACACCTTGGGTTCCAAAGGTTTTGAGCTGAATTACCTTAACCCGATTATATTTTACCGTTCTGTTGAACAAAACCTAAACAGTGCTGATAATGCTATGGTAGCGCTTGATTACAAATGGAACTTTGCCAAACATTTTTCCATGTACGGACAATTTATACTAGATGAATTTGTAATTAGTGAACTGCGTGCGGGTAACGGATGGTGGGCCAATAAATTCGGTATACAAACCGGATTGAAATACATTGATGTATTGAACGTAAACAACCTCGATTTCCAGGTAGAGGGAAATGTAGTTCGACCATACACCTATACTCACTTCAGAACCTCACAAAATATGTCGCATTACGGGCAGCAATTAGCGCATCCGTTGGGTGCCAATTTTTATGAAATACTTGCTATTGCACGGTACCAACCTGCAAAAAGATTAAACCTTCGTGTAAGTTGCAGTTATGCTGTAACAGGCCAGGATACAGGGCTCTCCAATATGGGTGGGAATATCTTTAAAAACTACAACACCCGTTATAGTGAATATGGTAATACTATTACTCAAGGCGATAAAACAACAATCTTATACCTTGATGTGTACAGCTCGTACATGATTAAACACAATGTATTTATTTGGGGAAGTCTGAGTAACCGCAACAGCAGCAGCGCCACAGGGAATTACACTAACAAAGAAATGTGGGTGAGTTTAGGTGTAAGGCTGAACATACCACACCGGCAGTTCTTGTTTTAAGCTACCGAATTATATTTTTCCAGTAATTTCAGGAATACCTCAAAGTCTTTAGGGTAAGGTGCGGTGTACATGTGTTCCTGTCCATCCAATTCAAAATGGACCTGATAGGCATGAAGCGCCACTCGTTTCATCATGGGTTCTTCATTCTCCCATTTAGCGGTTTTAAACTTACGTTTATAATCAGACAGCATGGGCTTTTTGCCTCCGTAAAGTTCATCACATACAATAGGGAAATTCTGAGAAGCCAGATGTACCCTGATTTGGTGAAGTCTTCCGCTAACGGGTTGACAACCTAACAACGTAAAATCAAGAAAATACTTTAGAGTTTGAAACATAGTGGTTGCCTCTTTCCCTTTTTTGAAGTCAATGGCGGCAATACCTTTGGCATTTACATGTATGGGTAAATTCACTACTGTTTCCTGAAAATCGGCATGACCCGCCACCATAGCGTGGTACAACTTGCCCACGTTTCTGTTTTCGAGTTGCATGGACACTGTGCGGTACGTTTCAGGATTGCGTGCTATAATTAATACTCCGCTGGTTTCTTTATCTAAACGATGACACAACTGTGCATTAGAGTCATATTTTCTGGCCATTTCAAGCAGGTTGGCTCCCTCTCCGCTGCGTTCAGTAAGAGATGATAAATAAGCGGGTTTGTTCACTATAATCAGGTTAGCATCCTCATGAAGTATCATTTCACTGAAACGTGGAAATTTGATGTGCGTCATACTGGCAAAGGTCGCAAAAAACGTTCAGAATGCCGTCTATGAAAAAGTATTACTGTGCTTTAGTCAGAGTGAAGGCAAAAGTGGTACCCACCCCAGTTTTACTGCGCACATTGATGGTTTGTTTATGTGCTTCAATAATGTGCTTAACAATGGCAAGCCCCAACCCTGTGCCGCCTGCATCGCGTGAGCGACTCTTATCAACCCGATAAAAACGCTCAAACAAACGTGGTAAATGTTCCTGAGTTATTCCGTCTCCGTTATCGGTAACTTCAATGAGTATGTTCTCATCCATGTCATAATAAGCTGCTGTTGTGGTGCCACCTTCATTGCCGTATTTAATCGAATTCACCACCAGATTAACTATTACCTGACGGATGCGGTATTTATCAGCATAAACAAAAAAAGGTACGTTGCAGCCTTCTTTAATGGTGAGTTCAATACCTCTTTCTTTAGAACGGTATTCGAGTTGTTCGTACACATCACGCACCAGTGCATTAATGTCAAAACGCTCGTATTCCATTTTCAGCTCACCTGCTTCCAACTGTGAAATGGAGATAAGGTCTTCTACCAAATCACATAACCTGTCTGCACTGCGTGAGGCTTTTTTGAGAAAACGAATGTTCACCTCCGGATCTTCCAAAGCTCCGTCAATTAATGTATGAATGTACCCCTGAATATTAAAAATAGGGGTTTTAAGCTCATGCGAAACATTACCGATAAACTCTTTTCTGAAATCAGCCAGTTTTTTAAGGTGGTCAATTTCTTCTTTCTTGTCTTTGGCCCAGGTAATCACTTCCTGATTTACTTCTGAGATAGGATCTGAATCCCAATCAAATTTTTTAAACAATGAATTGACCGAACTGTAGCGCTGGGTTTTTAAGCTGTGAATAGTTTTATAAATGAGCTTTATTTTGCGGTAAATAAAAAACTCCAGCGCGTAAAAGATGAAAAAAAATGATACCACATTGGTTACCCCGAAGATGATAAGTGTATCTATCAAATTATAACCGGTAGCCAAAAAAGCTACCAGACCAATAATAACTGATAAGATGGAAGAGGTAATGAGCGATACTAATCTTGGGGTTGGGTTTCTGATCATATTTCAAACTTGTACCCTACTCCTTTTACGGTACTGATGTATTGATCGCCTAGTTTCTCTCTAACTTTTCTAATGTGTACATCAATTGTTCTGTCAATAACCAGCACATCATCACCCCAAATTTTTTCGAGAATATTTTCACGGGTAAAAACTTTGCCGGGTTTAGTTGCTAATAAAAAAAGTAGTTCAAATTCTTTTTTTGCCAACTGGATTTTCTGATCACCACGATATACCATAAAGCTTTCACGGTCAATAATTAAATCCCCAACCACAAGTCTTAGTTCTTCTTTTTTATCCTTATCTTTTCTACGTAAAATAGCATTGATACGACTTAACAATACTCTGGGTTTAATAGGTTTGGCTATGTAATCATCAGCCCCAGCATTAAAACCGGCAATCTCAGAGTATTCTTCACTGCGGGCAGTAAGAAAAACAATAAAGGTGGTTTTAAACTCAGGCAATTCACGTAAACTTTTGCAAGCTTCAATACCATCTACAATAGGCATCATTACATCAAGCAAAATTAAATCGGGTTTTACCTGCTTGGCTTTTTCAATCGCTTCTTGTCCGTTGCTTCCTAAGAAAACCTGGTAACCTTCGCGTTTAAGGTTGTATTCGATAAACTCAAGAATGTCCGGTTCATCGTCTACTACCAGTATCTTGATGTTGGTTTTTTCCATGTGTTAATTTTTCAGCAAGGTTGTATTAAGAAGTAATCTCAAAATTAATTGATTGTTAAGTTAACATTAATTGAACACCTCTGCTAATTTATCTTCTAATTCCTTGCCTCTCAAATTTTTAGCGAGTATCCTTCCTTCTTTATCTATCAAAACAGTGTAAGGAATTGCTTCAATATTGTACTTAGGTATAACAGAAGAACTCCACTTCTGCAAATCGCTTACATGTAACCAAGTGAGGTTATCGTCTTGAATAGCTTTGAGCCAGGCTTCTTTATTATCGTCTAAAGACACTCCGTAGACTTCAAATCCGTCTTTTTTGTAACGATTGTACATGCGTACATTGTTGGGATTTTCATCACGACAAGGGCGGCACCACGATGCCCAGAAATCTATCAGTACAACTTTTCCTCTCAAAGAAGAAAGAGCTACCGGAATACCATTAGGATCATTTAACACAATATCCGGAGCCATATTTCCTGTGGCTGTTTTACGCATACTTTCCGCTTTAAGGTGATTGGTTTGAACGTACTTTGACTCCGACATCAGTTGATAATATTTGTTATCCAGTCTATCTATCAAGGCAAACTGCATAGCCGGGTCTTGTTCATTAATCAAAAAGTTAAGCGCGAAAAATGCAGAAATATTCGGTGGAATGGAATCTACAAAACGTACAAGCGCATCTTTGCGTTCATTCACAATTACTGCCAATTCCTGTTGTACCCTTATTTGAATAGAATCAGGCATGGGGTTGTTTTCATCAAACGGATAAGCCTCGGCAAGTGTATTCATCCGGTCAATGTACCCGTCATTTAAACGAATCATTTCACGCAGTACTTTGTTATCCTCATCTCCGCTTACAGAATAATGTTTTGGGTCTTTGGCATCTGCCTCTACATTTATTACCGAAGTAGTATCCAACACCAGCGGTAAGATGTAGTCATTGATTTTAATGCTGTAAAACGTTTTCTCTTTGTTTACACCATTAAGTTCAAACTCTCCTTTTTCGTTTACTGAACCTGAATCAACATAAACCAAACCGGCTGTTGTAATTTCTTCCAGTATAACTACCGTGCCGCTGTAATTTTTCAAAGTACCTTTCACACTAAAACCCGTTTGGGCTTCCTGTGTTGTTTTGGTTGTACAGGCCGAAATAAAAATCAGCAGGTATACATATATATATAGGTGTACATTTTTCATATCGTTCTATTTCTCTAATTCGTCTCTTAATAATTGATTGGCCAATTTAGGATCAGCTTTCCCTTTACTCAATTTCATCACCTCTCCCATAAACAATCCAACAAGTGATTTTTTGCCTGCTTTGTATTCGGTCACTTTATCAGGGTACATGGCAACAGCCTGTTGTATAAACACCACTAATGCATCCGAATCACTTTCCTGAATGAGGTTTAATCCTTCTGCAATTTCCAATGCTGATTTATGGTGCTCGGTAATCATGGCCGGAAATACTTTTTGAGATGCCACAGAGTTACTCACTTTACCAGAATCAATAAGGTCAATAATTTCTGCAATCTTGGCCGGTTGCAAAACAAAGTCTTTAATTTCGATGGCCTGTTCATTCAAATATCCTTTCACACTTACCATAACCCAATTGGCTGCCGCTTTAATATTAGAGGTATGTTTTAATACGCCTTCAAAATATTCAGCCACGTCTTTGTTCTCGGTAAGCACATTCGAATCGTACTCGTTTAATCCGTAAACCTTAGTAAACTTTTCAAACAGTTCTTTGGGTAAAGCCGGCATTTGTGATTTTACCTGTGCAATAAATTCAGAAGTAATGTGCAGTGGTGGTAAATCAGGTTCGGGGAAATAACGGTAATCGGTAGCATCTTCTTTACTACGCATTACAATTGTTATGCCCTTCATGGCTTCAAAGGTGCGTGTTTCTTTGTATAGTTTCTCTCCGCTTTCCAAAGCTTCAATCTGGCGTTTGATTTCAAAATCAATGGCACGTTGCACATTGCGAATGGAGTTCATGTTTTTTACCTCCACACGTGTACCGTATTCTTTTGCTCCCTTCAGGTTAACGGAAATGTTTGCATCACAACGAAGGCTACCCTCTTCCATGTTTCCATCACAAATATCCAGATAACGAACCAGCCTTCTTACTTCAGTTAAATACTGGTAGGCTTCCTCTCCGGTTTTAATATCAGGTTCTGAAACCATTTCTACCAAAGGAACACCTGCACGGTTTAAATCAATAAGCGAATCATACACATCCTGATCGTGCATACTTTTACCTGAATCTTCTTCCATGTGTATGCGCTGCAAACGGATATCTCTTTCTGAACCGTCTTTTAATTTGATGGAAATTTTTCCACCGGTACAAATGGGAGTTTTATCCTGCGTAATCTGATAGCCCTTGGGGAGATCAGCATAGAAATAATTCTTGCGCGCATAATAGTTGAATGAAGTAATGTCGCACCCGCAAGCCACGCCCACACGTATGGCATACTTTACAGCTTCCTTGTTGTGTACAGGTAATGTACCGGGGTGGCCCAAGCTTATAGGACTCACCTGAGAATTAGGAGATGCACCGTACTCTGTGGAGTCACTGCAAAACGCTTTACTTTTAGTGAGCATTTGCGCGTGTACTTCTAAACCAATTACTGCTTCGTATTTATCGTAATCAAAAATTCTGTCTGTTGACATGAGCAAAATATTATGGTCGCAAATTTAACCTTTTACTTTTCATATCTGTAAATATAAAACGGAAGCATTTTTTACCGTGGACGAGTACCGCTAGGTATTTTATTATTTTAAAAAAATGCTCTGAAATGAATTTTACAAATACAGAAACAAATTAAACAATGTATCCTGATCTTCTACATCAAATTATTTTTCTTAAATAGATAAACTGCTGAATGTACTGATAAATGTGGCGTTGACAGCGATTCGTAAGACTCTTAAAAGTTAATTTCGATTACACTCACACAAAAATAAATGCACGTGCATGACTGTTTATTTTTCTTTTCCGGATGGTAAAAAAAAACTAAACTTGTATACTAATTAAAAAGTAAAAACGATGTCAATAGTAGTGTTTTCAGTTGCTCACAGTTACTCAAAAACTAAAGTGCAATACATAAAAAACACCTTCAATAAGATGTTCATCACATGCATGCACATTTTTTTTACTCGACTTTTCCACATTATTCACATCATTATACAATTCATTGAGCACAAATATCAAAACGCTACACATATAGATTTATCAGCACTTCGCATCGATTACTCATATACTCAGCAATGTACAAAATACACTCAAACAGGGTTTTCAACACTCTCGCCTGAAACACACCCTATTGTATAAAAATAAAAAACATATCAACTTTACATTAGAATTCATCAACACCCAAACACTTAAAGTTATGGCTAAAACAACAAAATCAACCGCCAAGAAAGCAGCTCCGAAAAAAGCTGCTGCAAAGAAAGCAGCTCCTAAGAAAGCTGCTGCAAAGAAAGCTGCTCCTAAAAAGGCAACAGCTAAAAAAGCCGCTCCTAAAAAAGCAACAGCTAAAAAAGCTGCTCCTAAAAAAGCAACAGCTAAAAAAGCTGCTCCTAAAAAAGCAACGGCTAAAAAAGCTGCTCCTAAAAAAGCAACAGCTAAAAAAGCTGCTCCTAAAAAGAAGTAATCTAGTATTACTTTTTCAAAGAGCATCTCTTGGCTCAAGAAACTAAAAGCGGGATTTATCCCGCTTTTGTTTTTTATACAAGTCTGTATGTTTGTCTAAAATTAATCTATCTGTATCACCAGTTTTCCGAACTGACTGCTTTGTTCCATTTTTTCTAATGCGTTGGAAGCTTCATTCATTTTAAACACACTATCCACTACCGGAATTATTTTGTAATTAGCTACCAACTGAATCATTTCGGCAAACTCTTCATCGTTCCCCATAGTTGAACCTAAAATATCCAATTGCTTCCAGAATATTTTTGCCGGCACTCCACTATTGAATGCTCCAAGTGTTGCTCCGTAAAAAACAATACGACCACCTGGCTTGGCCACCTCGGTTAGTTTGGCAAATGTATCACCACATGCTCCGTCAACTATGGCATCAAAACCACCGCTTTCTTGCATCAGCGTTTTATGCCAGTCGGTAGTTTTATAATTTATTCCTCCCTTAGCACCTAACTCTTTTGCCCGTTTAATTTTTTCATCAGACCCGGAGGTCACGTATACATTACATCCTATAGCAACGGCAAACTGTAAAGCGAATAACGCCACACCACCGCCAATGCCTGTAATCAAAACTGTTTCACCTGCACGAGCTCTTGCTCTTACTACAAGTGCCCGATACGCAGTAAGACCAGCTAATGGTATAGCTGCAGCCTGTGTCGCATTCAAATGTTCAGGTTTGCTGTGCAATTGCTTGGCCTGAACTTTTACGTATTGAGCAAAGGTGCCGTTATCGGGTAATCCCAGTATAGCATACTCTTTTTGTTGCACTCTCGGGTTGTTCCCCCAGTTCATTGACGGATTAATGACAACTTCTTTCCCAATCCAATCAGCATGCACTTCATCGGCAACAGCTTCTACCGTGCCACATCCGTCAGATCCCAATATGATAGGAAATTTTAATCCGGCATATTGCCCTTTCTGAATCCACAGGTCGCGGTGATTAACAGCAGCAGCTGCCACTTTAACCAATACTTCTCCGCTTTGTAAAACCGGCATTTCGGTTTCCTTGCAAATCAGTTTTTCATTTATTCCCTCTAAAATAAGTGCTTTCATAAAATTTCATTTGGAACAAATATCAGAATTCAGGTAATTGTAAACTCAAAAAAAAACATGAGTACTATACACAACCTCTTTGATGAATATGCCGAGAGCCACCAACATCCGATTAACAAACTGATACATTGGTTTTGCGTTCCGCTTATTTTTTTCAGTATCGTATGTATGCTGTCAGAGGTTTCGTTCGGCCCGTTTTCAGCGGCTACCATCCTGCTCCTGTTTAGTATTGTATTTTATTTCCGGCTTTCACCTCCAATTGCTACTGGGGTTGTTGCGTTTTACATTGCCTGCCTGTGGGGTGCTGCTGCCATACGATTACTGCCTTTTCCGGTTTGGCAAAGTGCGCTCGGAATATTTGTAGTGGCTTGGATTGGTCAGTTTATAGGCCACCACATCGAGGGTAAAAAACCTTCTTTCTTAAAAGATTTACAGTTCTTGCTGATTGGTCCGGCCTGGCTTCTCAGCTTTATTTATAAAAAATTTGATATTAAATATTGATACTATGAACCAGAATGCAGACGAACTTTACCTAACCGCAGAGGCTGAATACAAAAACAGCAATTTCACCGAAGCCTTACGATTATACTTTGAAGTATTGAGTGAAGAACCTGATTGTGCTCCGGCCCATAATTCCATCGGCTGGATTTACAGAACACAGTTTGACGATTACCCCAAAGCTGAACGCTACTACCAAATGGCCATTAAAGCCAATCCAACCTACCCGCATTCGTATTGGAGTTTGGCTTACCTGCTCACAGATTTGGAACGCAACGAAGAAGTGCGGCAACTGATGAAACGTTGTCAAAGTATTCCATCCATTGACAAGTCGATGATACAGCAACGACTGGCTGTGTTGTCTGAACTGGAAGGCAATTTCAGCGATGCAGTGGGTTACTATAAAAAGAGTATTCTGCTTACCATTAATGACGAACGCATTGAAGAGTTACGTAAATGCATTGAAAGATGTGAGTACAAAATCGGGTTGGGAAGCTGAAACAAATGTTGAATTTTGAATGCTTAATTCTTAATGTTGAATTGCTTTTGGGGTGTTTAAGTGTGTAAGTGTTTTGGTGTTTATGGGGAGCTTAATGTTGAATGCTTAATTTTTAATGTTTAATGAAGGACCTGAGTGTTTAAGTGTGCACGTGTTTTGGTGTTTATGTGTGTAGGACCTCTTAATAATTTGTGTTAATCTGTGGAATCTGTGGCGAGAAAAATTTTGAATGTTGAATTCTTAATTTTTAATGAGGAAGATGCTCGTTCTATTTGAGTTTAACGCAATTAGTGTAAATCAGTGTAATTAGCGGCAGGGACGCTTCGCTTAATGTTGAATTCTTAATTCTTAATTTTTAATGATGTGCTTTTAGGGGATGAAAAATGCTTCCTTAAAATTTGTGTAATCTGAGTTAATCAGTGGCGAGAAAAATTTTGAATGTTGAATTCTTAATTTTTAATGAGGAAGACGCTCATTGTGTTTGCAGTTAATACAATCTGTGTAAATCAGTGAAATCTGTGGCAGTCTTACGCTACGCTAATTTTGAATGAACATTCTTCCATTAAACTTAATCAAATCTGTGCTCATCTGTGTAAATCAGTGGCTGATTATCACAAACAAGTAAAGTTGGTAATTCGTGAGCGACTATCTTTAAATAAGTGTCTTGGCTTTTTGAAGGGCTGATGCCAAGCCCTCTACTTTGGTTCCACCGGCTGTGGCGTAAAACGGCTGACCGCCTCCACCGCCTTGAATTTCCTTAGCCAACTCTTTGATAATATTTCCTGCATGAAGATTTTTCTCCTTCACCAGAATATCGCTTATCATCACACTCAACAAGGGTTTTCCGTCAATCACTGTGCCCAGTACACAGAATAAATTTTCTGTTTCCTGCTTTAACTGAAACGACAGGTTTTTGAGTTGCTCAGCATTGGGAACATCTACCTGAGCTATTAAAACGTTGAGTCCGTTTTGCGCTTGCAGGTGTTGCTTTACCTGTGCTTTAACCACCTGTGTTTTTTCACCTTCCAGTACTTCGAGGCGTTTTAATAAATCGGCTTTATCGTGCAGCAGTTGCTCCACACTTTTTACAGGATCTTTGGCTTTAAGTAATTCTTTAATGCTGTTTACAGTGTTTTGTTGGCTGTTCACCAACTCCTCAGCAGCAACTGCAGTGATGGCTTCTACCCTGCGCACTCCGGCTGCAACGGCACTTTCACTAATAATTTTAAACAACCCTATTTGTCCTGTAGCTTTTACGTGGGTACCTCCGCATAACTCTCGGGAGTATTTTTCATCAAACGTAATCACCCGCACGCTTTCTCCATATTTTTCTCCGAACAACATCATGGCACCCATGGTTTGTGCTTCAGCAATGGGCACATTTCTGCGTTCATCTAAAGCGATGTTCTCGCGTATTTTCCGGTTTACTATTTTTTCTACTTCGGTAATCTCTTCAGCCGTCATGGCACTGAAGTGCGAGAAGTCGAAACGCAGGTACTCGTTGTTCACCAACGAACCTTTTTGCTGTACGTGTGTACCCAACACCTTACGTAAAGCTGCATGCAGCAAGTGCGTAGCCGAGTGGTTGTTCTCGGTAAGGTTACGTTTATCGGTATCTACTACTGCGGTAAAATTACTTTCGATATTCTCAGGAAGTTTGGCCGCAAAATGAATGATGAGGTTGTTTTCCTTTTTAGTATCGGTAATGTAAACTTTTTCGTTGGCGTTGCTGATGTAGCCGGTATCTCCTACCTGACCGCCACCTTCAGGATAAAAAGGTGTTTGGTTAAACACCAGTTGAAACTGCTCTTTGCCTTTGGCTTTTACTTTACGGAATTTAATGATGTTCACTTCGCTATCTGTAGTATCATACCCTAAAAACTGTGTAGGCTTTTCTTCACCTATCACTACCCAATCTTCGGTGTCTACTTCGGATGATTTACGAGAACGTGATTTTTGCTTTTCGAGAAAATAATTGAATCCTTCTATATCAACAGTTTTACTCTCTTCCTTGGCTATTAACTGTGTTAAATCTAAAGGAAATCCGAATGTATCATAGAACTCAAAAGCCGTCCAACCATCTATTTCATGATGGTTAATATAAAATGGTTTTGTCGGCTTTGGAAACTTTAGTTTATTAACTATTAAGTTATTAATTCTATCACCAGATGAATCTTCCAGTTCATCTATACCAATAATTTCAATACCCCTTAACTCTAGCTGCTTCACATTATCAGATAAATCATCCTTAAAACTTTTAAACTCTATCAATAATATTCCAACTTCTGATTGAGTGAAAAATAATTCAATAGAATTTCCATCTATTGTATGTCCTTTAATAAAATTAATACCTAATTGCTCAAAATATCTATATAGGTTATTAGTAACTGAACGCCAAAAAGCTTCTGATGATTGAATCTTCTTACTTGGATTTTGAATTCTAAGAAGCCCTTGCTCCAACGTTCTCAAAAAACTCTGCTCCTCTTCTCGTATCACCTTGGCCACAAAATCCTTCTGGATGTACAACTCCGGAAACACGTTCTTAAAACTATCAGCAATTACATTTACTAGCTTGTTTAAAAACGGCTCTTTCAGGTTCAAAAACTGAAACTGGTAACGCACGGCTCTGCGCAATATTCTTCGAATAACGTAGCCCGCTCCGCCACTGGCCGGTAATTGTCCGTCAGCAATACACAAACTGATGGCACGTATATGGTCGGCCAACACACGCATGGCTATATCGGTTTTCGAATCGCTGTATTGGTATTTAATGCCTGAATGTTGTTCAATAAATTGAATGGAGGGCACAAACACATCCGTATCGTAATTGGAACTTTTGCCTTCAATGGCGCGCACCAAACGTTCGAAACCCATACCGGTATCTACATGCTGTGCAGGAAGTTTTTCCAATGAGCCATCGGCTTTGCGGTTAAACTCCATGAATACGTTGTTCCATATTTCAATCACCTGTGGGTGATCATTGTTCACCAGTGTACTGCCATCAACTGCTTTACGTTCGTCATCACTTCTCAGGTCAACGTGTATTTCAGAGCAGGGTCCGCAAGGGCCGGTATCGCCCATTTCCCAGAAATTGTCTTTTTTGTTTCCGTTTAATATGCGGCTTTTGTCAATCCACAAGGCCCAGTTGTCGTAAGCTTCCTGGTCAAAGGCCAGTCCTTCTTTGGCATCACCTTCAAACACGGTTACGTATAAACGGTCTTTAGGCAGCTTATATACCTCGGTTAAAAGTTCCCAGGCCCATTCAATGGCTTCCTTTTTAAAGTAGTCGCCAAAACTCCAGTTGCCCAACATTTCAAACATGGTGTGGTGGTAGGTATCAACACCCACCTCTTCCAAATCGTTGTGTTTACCGGAAACGCGCAGGCATTTTTGGGTATCTACCACTCGTTTGTATTTAGGTGGTTCGTTGCCCAAAAACCAATCTTTGAACTGGTTCATCCCCGCATTGGTGAACATCAGCGTGGGGTCGTTTTTTACCACTATAGGTGCAGAGGGCACAATGGTGTGTCCTTTAGAAGCAAAGTAATCTAAGAATGTCTGGCGTATTTCTGATGCAGTCATGTCGTATTTAACTACCTGTTAATCAAATCTTAATTGTATACTCTTTTTATTTCTACGCGGGAATGGTTACCTTCGCAGTCCTTTAATTTTGAGGCAGCAATATTAAACATTAACTGCGTAGATATTAAACAATGGCAAAAGTAAAATACTTTTATAATCCACATAAACTAAGCTTTGAGAAAGTGCGTACCAGCATTTTCACCAAGCTGCTGCGTGTGTTCGGATTCATCTCTGCCTCAGTGGTAGCGGGTGGTCTGTTCCTGATTATTGCCTACACCTCTATCGACTCTCCCAAAGAAAAACAACTGAAGCGGGAAATTCGCAACTACCAGTTGCAAATAGATTTGATGAACAAAAAAGTGGGCCAATTGGCTGTGGTGCTGGATGAATTGCAGGAGAAAGACGCCAATATTTACCGCGCCATTTTTGAAGCTGATCCTATTCCGGGTTCAGTACGTCAGGGTGGTTTTGGTGGTGTGGAAAAATACAAACACTTGGAAGGTTACTTAGGTTCTGAAGACATTATTGCTGTACAAAAGAAGATTGATTTGATGAGCAGTCAGGTTTACGTACAATCTAAATCATTTGACGAACTGGCCAAACTTGCTTCTAAAAAAACGGAGTTTATTGCGAGTATTCCGGCCATTCAACCTATATCCAACAAAAAGCTGCGCAGCATGGCTTCGGGTTTCGGGTACCGCCTGCACCCTGTTTACAAAACGCATAAAATGCACACGGGCATTGACTTTACCGCCCCAACAGGCACACCTATTTACGCCACCGGAAACGGAACTGTGGGAGATGTGGAGCTGGGTCACCGAGGGTACGGTAATCACGTGGTCATCAATCACGGCTTTGGTTATCAAACCTTGTATGCCCACATGAAAAAGGTAGTTGCTAAACCGGGCAAAAAAGTAAAGCGCGGTGAATTGATTGGTTACATAGGCAGCACCGGAACCTCTACGGCCCCACACCTGCACTACGAAGTAATCAAAAACGGCAAGAAGATTAACCCTATCAATTACTTCTTCAACGACCTTTCACCACAGGAGTATGAGCAGGTAAGGGAAATTGCTTCGCGCCCAACACAGTCATTCGACTAAGGTTTTTTACGTCAATTGTCTGAGGGATTAGATAAATCATAAACACATAAACAGCTAAACACATATTTAAGCACTAACCTTGGATAACACTGAAAAATTATACTACACCATAGGAGAAGTTGCTGCCCGTTTTGGAGTGAATGTGTCACTTATTCGTTTCTGGACAAATGAGTTTTCAAAACAGTTAAAACCCAAAACCAACAAGAAAGGAAATCGCCTGTATACTGCTCAGGATATTGAGGTGGTGCAACGCATTCACGATCTGGTAAAAGTGCGTGGATTTACCTTAAGCGGTGCAAAAGATGAATTAAACAAAAAATCTGACAATCAAAACAATAAATCAGAACAAATACAAAAGCTATTGACCCTTAAACAATGGCTGATGGAAGAAAGAAATAAGTTAAAATAACAACACAATAATCCGTAAAATTACATGAGTTCAGAAGAAATAACCCGCACCTCCACCATCAGATTTGATGTACATTTAGATAAAGAAAACCTGCCTGTTTCCATAGATTGGGCTGCCGATGACGGAGAGTTCAATGAACCCCAAGCGGCAAAAGCCATTATGGTAGGCTTATGGGACGGTTTGCAAAAAGAAGCCATGCGCATTGATTTGTGGACCAAAGAAATGAGTATTGAGGAAATGAGTCAGTTCACTTTCCAGTACCTGATGACCATGGCCGATAGCTTTGAACGCGCCACCGGAAACAGCGAGGCAGCCAACATTATTCGTGAAGCTTCTCATGATTTCGGACACAAGGCAGATGTTTTTGGTCCTGACCATCAACACTAAAACTTAAAACACCGACACACAATTAAACGTGAGCGGAGATTTGCGCTCCAAACATTTCGCTATTAATCTTTAGCGGCATCCCTTATTTTTGAACCATGCGCCCTACAGCTCAGTACTGGATTAATACACTACAGATGACCACTCACGTAGAGGGTGGAGCATTTAAAGAAACTTACAGAGCTAAGGATACCATTCCTAAATCTGCTTTGTCTGCGGCATTTGCCGGTGATCGAAATTACAGCACCGCAATTTATTTTCTGCTACAACAGGGTCAGTTCAGTGCATTGCACCGCATCTCTGCTGATGAGGTTTGGCATTTTTACGAGGGCGATCCGTTGGAAGTAATTGAAATCAAACCTTCGGGAGAACTCACCATTCACCTGTTGGGGAGAAACCCTGAGGCCGGAGAAGTTTTTCAGTGTGTAATTGCAGCAGGAAGTTGGTTTGGCTCGAGAGTTGCTGCAAAGGGCGAGTATTCATTGGTGGGATGCACAGTTGCTCCCGGTTTCGATTTCGCTGATTTTGAATTAGCTAAACGCGACTACCTGCTGAATGAGTTCCCGCAACACTATACACTAATTAAACAGTTCACCCACTAAAAACACACCCATGAAAAAGAAAATTTTTATTGCCATTGCTGCCATTCTGGTTTTAATGCAAGCCATTCGTTTGGATAAAAATGAAGGCGATATCAACGGCCCAAACGCCTTGGTGGTCTCAGGTGAAGTGCAGTCAATTCTCGAAAAATCTTGTTACGACTGTCACTCCAACAAAACCAATTATCCCTGGTACAGCAATATTCAACCGGTGGGTTGGTGGTTACAATACCATGTGAATGACGGCAAAAAACACTTTAATCTCTCAGAGTTCAATGCATACGATGCCAAAAAGAAAGCTCACAAAATGGAAGAAATGGGTGAAATGCTGGCTGAACATGAGATGCCATTAGAAAGTTACCTGTGGATACACAAAGACGCTGCACTTTCAGCAGAGCAACTGCAGTTATTAACCGATTGGGCCAAAAGTGTTCAAATACAATACTCACCGGGTGGGGTAATTGAGGAAGAACAGCACAATTAATCATTATCAGCCTACCTGCTTGTCTTTATATATGACGAAACAAACTCTACTTTATAGTATTTTCTTTTTAGCAACAGTACTTAGTTCTTTCGCCCAACGACCGCAAGGTGGTGGTGGTGGAATGCCGGGTATGAACAACGGAAACGGAGGCAACCCGTTCGGAACTGGCGGAATGAGATCGCCTGTTGGCCGTGTGTACGGTAAAATAATTGACGTCTCCAGTAAAGAGCCTATGGAATATGCGGTGGTTACTTTGCTTGCCTTCCAGAAAGACAGTGTTATTGGTGGTGGCTTATCCAAGGCCAACGGAGATTTCAGCATTGATAAATTGCCTATGGGTCGTTTTCGTTTGCGTATTCAATCTATCGGATACAAAACGTTGTTTGTTCCCGTTCTTATTACACCCGCTACCATTGAGCAGGATTTAGGCAACATACGTTTGGAAGTGGATGCTAAAGTATTGAAAGAAGTAAAAGTAGAAGCTGATAAGTCAAACGTAACCATGAACATTGACCGCAAGGTGTATAATGCCGATAAAGATCTTTCAGCAAAAGGAGGTACAGCCATTGATGTGATGAAGAATGTTCCCGGAGTAACTGTGGATGCTGATGGTAATGTGGCTTTGCGCAACTCCTCACCTACTATTTTTGTGAATGGCAGACCCACCACATTAACATTGGAACAAATACCTGCAGAAGACATTGACCGCATTGAAGTAATCACCAACCCATCGGCTAAGTTTGATGCCAGTGCCACGGGAGGTATATTAAATGTTATACTGAAGCAAAATACCAAACCCGGTTACAACGGAATGCTGGGCGCCAGCATTGGTACCAACAACCGCTATGGTCTTAACGGCAACATCAACGTAAAAGAAAGTCCGTTTAACTTTTTTCTATCTTACAACCTGAACATGCGCGGCAATTCCAACAAAGGTTTTACCAACCGCGAAAACCTGATGAATGAAGAGGTTATCAGTTCATTCAGGCAAACCAACAACAACATGGTACGCAACGCCTTTAACTCGGGTCGTATTGGTTTTGATTACAATATTTCCAACCGCAACACCATTACATTTTCACAAAACATAACCAGTGGCTCCTTTAACATGGATGATGAGCAAAGCTTCTCTACCGCTGACTCTATTAACTTAATGACCTCCTTCGGTAACCGTGTGAACGATCAAAAAAATGGCTTTGAGAACTATACCTCGCAGATTTTGTTTCGCCACACTTTCCCTAAAAAGGGTAAAGAGTTCACTACAGATTTGAGTTACAACAAATCAAACAATTTTAATAACTCCACCTTTACAACCAACAACTACAATGCTGGCGGGGTATTGTTACCCGACAATCCGATAGTGCAAAAAAACATCGGTGCAGGCGGTTCAGATATGTTTACCTTTCAGTTTGACTTTACCAACCCGCTTACCGACAGTTCTAAATTTGAATGGGGTATCAAGAGCAATTACAAAATCCAGCAGTCGGAGTTAACTTCCAACATACTAGATTACACTACAGGATATTTTACACGCGATTCCTCCCTTTCCAATGATTACCGCATCAATGATTTGATTAACGCAGCATATGTTACCTACTCCTCATATTTAGGAAGTATTGCTTACCAGGCAGGTGTCAGGTTAGAGCAAACACAATTTACAGCTGAATTGCTGGACAAGAATCAAACATTTGAATATGCTTATCCAAAAGGAGGTAAAAACCTGTGGAATGCAGTATTTCCGAGTTTATATCTGTCGAAACGTTTTACCAAGGGACGTGAGGCTCAACTGAACTTCTCTCGCAAAATAAACCGACCCAACTACATGCAAATGATGCCATTCATAATGTTCAGCGATAGGCAAAACTACCGCATTGGCAATCCCGCATTAGCACCTGAGTTTATGAATATGGCTGAGGTGAATTACAACCATCCGTTTAAGAAAGGCAACCTACTGTCATCCGTATATCTGAAATACGTAGACAATGCGATTACCAACTATGCCTATACCCTGCCCACTGATTCCAATGTGCTGGTTACTACGTTTACCAATGGCAACAGCAACTGGTCATACGGAACAGAGCACACCTTAAAACTCAGCTTAACCAAAAAGATGGAGTTTACCTTAAACGCCAATGCATTTTACACTGTTATATCTGCCAACACCGGCACACAGGCATTGCAAAATGAAGGCATCAGCTGGAATGTGAAAGCCATCGTAAGCTACAAACTGCCCAAAGGTTTTAACACCCAGGTTGACGGACAATATGAGGCACCCCGGATTATACCACAGGGAACCACTAAAGAAGTATACGCCATTGACTTCTCTTTAAACAAGGAAATAAACAAGAAATTCACCTTCAACTTTACTGTGAACGATGTGTTTAACACCAGGCGCTGGGGAACTTATTTCGACACGCCCACCTTTACGCAAGACCTCTCCAGACGAAGAGATGTACGCTTTGTACGCGTTGGTTTTACCTGGAGATTCGGTGAAACAGATGTGTCCATATTCCGCAAGAAAAACAACCAACGCAGAGAACCCGGTGCAGGCGGAATGGAAATGGATTACTAATACCCGTCATCAAAAAAAACTGATTTTTCTCATGTAGCTTTTGTGTCGCTATGTCGACAAATAATTTGGCAATACTTCAGCATCGTGTATATATTGCCCTGCAATAAACCATGCATCCATCACTACCCGACTTTAACCGGCTGAAGAAGGCAATAAAACAAAACCTTCCTGCCACCAAAACCATACGTGTGGCTTTGGCTGCCGATTCCGCCTCTCAGTTTTTGTGTACTGCGCTTCAGGGATATGCCGCATTGCATGGATTAAAACTTGATTTGTACGAAGCACCTTACAACCAGATCGGCTTGCAGGTATTTAACCCTGCCTCTGAGTTAAATGATTTTAAAGCAAAATACATTATCCTTTTTGAAAGCACACAACACCTGCAAAAGCACTTTTACCATACCCCGTTAGCTGAACGTGGTGATTTTGCCCAACACCATCTGCAACAAATAGGAGATTATGCTGAAGCTGCTCAACGCAACGGAGCCAAACTCATTTACTACAACTTTACCGATACTAATGACGGTGTCTTCGGCAACTTTGCCACTAATTATTCCCGCTCCTTCCCTGCTCAATTACGCTTGCTTAATGCGCGCTTAACTGAGGTAGCCTCACAACATAAAAACATGTTTGTGGTTGACTTACTCAGTATACAAAGCCGCTACGGGCAAGCTGCCATGATTGACCCCAAAGTTTACATACAAACTGATATGGTACTGGGTACGGAAATATTGCCTTCAGTTGCTAAACTAACTTTGGACACTATAGCTGCCATTGAAGGTACATTCAAAAAGTGTTTGATACTGGACTTGGATAACACCGTTTGGGGTGGCATAATTGGCGATGACGGACTTAACAATATTCAAGTGGGAGGACTTGGAGCCGGTAAAGCTTTTACCCAATTGCAGCAATGGGCCAAAGAATTAAAAAACAGGGGCATCATTTTATGTGTGGCCAGTAAAAATACTGAACACATTGCCATGGAACCATTCGAAAAACATCCTGATATGGTGTTGCGCATGGAAGACATCTCCGTATTTATGGCCAACTGGGACAATAAAGTAAAAAACATTCAGCGCATACAGGAGATACTTAATATAGGTTTTGACTCCATGGTGTTTGTTGACGATAATCCGTTTGAACGCAACATGGTCAAGGAAAACCTTCCGGCAGTTACCGTTCCTGAATTACCTGAAGACCCTTCACTTTACCTCGATTACCTGCTCTCGCTAAATTTGTTTGAAACCGCCAGCGTATCAGACAATGACGAAATTCGAACGCACCAATACCGGCAAGAAGCCAAACGTGTAGCCGCACAGCAGTATTTTGAGAATGAAGATGAATACCTGAAAAGTCTTGATATGGTAGCTACCGTAGAAGGACTCACCGATTTTAACCTGCCACGTGTAGCCCAGCTTACTCAACGCTCCAACCAGTTTAACCTGAGAACTGAACGTTTTACTGAAGAAGAAATGCTGCATTTTTCCAAAGACAGCAACAACAGTATACTCAACTTTCAACTGGCTGATAAGTATGGTGATCACGGTTTAATTGCCATCATTATGTTGCAACAACAAGGCAAAGAAATGTTCATCAACAACTGGATTATGAGTTGCCGCGTATTAAAACGTGGCATGGAAAATTTTACACTCAATACCATTGTTAGTACAGCAAAATCAGTGGGTTGCACAGTATTAAAAGGGGAATACCTCCCAACTCCTAAAAACGGAATAGTAGAAAATCACTATGCCGATTTAGGTTTCACATTTACTGATAACTACTGGACATTGAACATTACAGATTACACTCCATTAAAAACATTTATTGAAAAAAAGATATGACATCAGAACAACTCATCAGCGAATTGAACGTACTGTTTGAAGAAGTTATAGACGAAGGTACCGTGAACCTCACCCCTTCCACCACAGCCAAAGAAGTGGAAGGCTGGGATTCTCTCAACCACATCCAGATTATTGCTGCCATTGAAAGAAAATACGGATTTCGTTTTACACTGGTAGAAATTCAGTCCTTCAAAAATGTAGGTGAAATGGTGGATTCCATTCTTTCTAAGATATAAGTAATTCATGGTTTTTACGTCTCTCGCCTTTCTTGTATTTTTCCTTTTTGCCTGGGCGGTTTATTGGTCGCTAAAAAGCAGCCGCAAAGCACAAAACGTCTTTCTTTTACTTGCCAGCTACTTCTTTTACTGTGCTGCTGCTATTCCCAGAACTAACATTCCTAAACTTATTTTAGGTGGTAGATTCAGCGAAGCGTGGCATGAAATGACAACCGCAGTGGCCTCTCATCAAACAGAGGTAATTAAACTGCTGTTGCTGTTGTGGCTCAGTTCCACCTTTGCTTACCTGATGGCCAAAGTAATTGAGAAAACAGAAAAACAAAACAGCCGCAAATGGCTGATGGTGTTGAGTGCGGTGGTGCATTTGGGTATACTGTGCTACTTCAAGTACATGAACTTTTTTGCTCAGTCGTTTGTCGATATCGCCAATACTGCAGGCTGGCAAATTGCATTCCGGCCTGAGCATATCATACTTCCCTTAGCTATTAGTTTCTTTACCTTTCACATTTTGGGTTACACGTTTGACGTCTACCAAAAAAGTTACGCAGCAGCTACCAACTATATTGATTTCATAACACACGTAGCATTTTTTCCGCAACTGGTAGCCGGACCTATTGAACGAGCAGGGCATTTATTACCGCAATTTACTAATAGCCGTACTTTCAGTGCTGAGCGCATGGAAGACGGCATCAGGCAAATACTGTGGGGCTTTTTCAAAAAACTGGTGATTGCTGATTCAGCCGCTAAATATGTGAACTATGTATTTATGCAGTATGAGGACCAAAGCGGAAGCAGCATTGTTATGGCGGGCATTATGTTTACCATTCAGATGTACTGCGATTTCTCAGGTTATTCAGACATTGCTTTGGGTACAGCCAAACTTTTGGGATTTGATTTATTAAGGAACTTTAACTTCCCTTTCTTTTCTACCAGCATGACCGATTTTTGGCGAAAATGGCACATCTCCCTTACCAGTTGGATTACCGATTACCTGTACACCCCCATCTCTTTTCAAAAACGTGATTGGGGATTGTGGGGTATAGTATACGCAGCCATCATCAGTTTTACATTAAGTGGCTTATGGCACGGTGCCAATTGGCCATCTGTGTTATGGGGTTTGCTGCATGGCCTGGCATTGGGTTATGAGGTACTCACCAAAAAGAAGCGTAAGAAGTGGGCTAAACAATTTAATCCGGTACTTTATTCCGTTTTAAGCGGCCTTCTTGTTTTTATATTCTGGACTTTCGGTCAATTAGTATTCAGGGCAACCAGTTTAGAACACCTGGGAGGCTTGCTTGCTCAAATGGCTTCAGTAAGTTTATTCACACTCCCCTCACTTGACCACACCGCTCAGGCTGCACTGGGGTGGGCTTTGCTTATGTTTGGCATTGAATGGTTTCAACGGGACAAAGAGTATGGTCTTTCCATAGGCAACCTCAATTACATGTTGCGTTGGACAATTTATGCTGCACTTATTATGCTCATTTTTTCGTCAGATAATTTGAATAACCAAAACGAATTCATTTACTTTCAATTCTAAAAAATAACATACACATGAAACTCGGAGTTAGAATCATTTTTGCCTTAGTAATCATAGGCGGATTGGCCTGGTTCTTTTTTAACAAAAGTCAGGACAAAAACAGTGCTGTAAGCGAAGTAGTCACCACACAACAAGTGGATATGAATGCTGCCGGTGCTGTTCAGGAAGAAGCTGTTAACTATGAAATTATCCCGCGGGAAGAGTTGTACAATACCAAAGACCCGGTAGCCGTTGAAATGCTTGCCGAGTTAAAATCCCGTTACAAAGACAACTTTCTGAAATTTGTATCAGAAGTAAAATCTACCAACGCTAAAATGGTTTTCTGCTGGCTCACAACAGAGGTGGGAAATGCAGAAACAATCATTCAACGGGAAGGAAAAAAATTCATTATTCAGTTGTGCAAAGAGAACAATGTAGAGTTCTTAGATTGCTCTAACCTGTTCATTGGTCACAAACCTGAAGAACTTACTTACTACCCTGTTGATGGTCACTTGAACAAAGAGGGTGCCCGTGTGGTAGCAGAGGCTATGGCCAAGCAGATTGACAAATTCAGTTCGGTTAAATCTGACAAAACATATACTGATGCAGAGCGTCCTTCAACATTTGGCGATTTTGAGCCCAACCTGAATGAAGTAAGAGATGGTGGCAAAAACCTCCCTTACCGTATTAAAATCAACTCACAGGGTTTGCGTATGGATTATGATTTGAAGTTCCCTAAAAAGAAACAACGTGTGTTGCTTATCGGTGACTCCGGCTTCTTCTTTCCTTTCCTCGACAACGAAAAAACAGGTACCGGTTTATTACAGGCCCGCTATGCTGACAAAGAAATTATTAATGCATCCAATTGGGGTTTCTCCATTGATGACTACCTGAGCATTTGGACCGAAAAAGTAAAATATACTGAGCCTGATATTATCCTTTTACAATCAACCGGTGACGATATTGCCGACCAATACTTTACTCACCGCATGCGCTACAGCAGAAACAAAGACAAAGTTCAACCAACTGAACTGGAGAAAAAATTCTACGCTGTACTTGAGCAAAACGCTGCTAACACTACTAAATAATTACTAAATAAGGCTGTTCATCATGAAAACATTTATTAATCAATGTAAAGACAAGTTAGTTGCATTGTATCCTGAACTGGATGTTATGGTGAACAGCCTTGTTACCAATAACCCTGAATATTATGATGTAGCGGCTTACCCCGCTTCCATCATTCAGGGCCTTTGTCCTACTCCTGAACAACTGGACGAAGCCTTGAAAGGGTACATACGCTTTTGCGATACCTTTAAACAAAAGCAACTCGATTTTGCCCGCAACCTTAACAGTACTTATGCGCATCAGGATTATGATGAGGTAAACCGCGAAGTGTACCAGAACGAAAGTTACATGACGCATACCTACTACCCTGCACTGCTGTTCAGCTACCTGTTTTCAAGCAACTACTATGAAATCCTCAGGGTGCTGGTGCAACACTACCTGCCGTTGATTAGAAATACACAGGGCTCTCTCTGTGAAATAGGTATAGGCCACGGCATGCTTAGCGGACTTGCTCTGCAAAATAACCCTGCCCTTAAGGCTACGGGCGTTGACATCAGTCCGGTGGCTGTGGCAGTTACAGCCAAAGTATCAGCACAAATGAAGGTGAAACAACCGGAGGTCATTATTGCTGATGCTACGTTGGATATTCCGGTAAAAAACAATGCGGCCATGATTTGCGCTGAGGTATTGGAACATTTACCACAACCTCAGGAACTTTTAAAGCAAGCCTATCTTGCCCTTGACAACGGAGGATTATTCTTCCTTACCGCTTCCATCAACATGGAATCTGTTGATCACTTGTACCTCTTTCACAATGATGATGAGGTAATCGAAATGGTTCAAGAAGCCGGCTTTGAAGTAGTAGAAAAACACCTCGCCTTTCTCACCGCTTACAACTACCGAACAGATGAAGCCTTAGCCGCTAAACTCAAAAAGCGCAACAACCCTTCTACCAGTATTTTGATTTTGAGAAAGAAGTAAAAGCTTTCTATGTTAAAAGCTATTTAACTCTTTTCAGAAGAGCATCAAAAAAAGTATAAACACCTGCTTTTCAATATAATATACGCGGATACAATTTGAAATATCATCTATAGTTTAGAAATATTTGCAAAACTGCGGAAAATGTTGTTGATTTATGAATGCGAAAAAGCATCATATCATCTGTATTACTGCTCTGTAATTTTTTTTCTTCTGCACAAAATCTGGAATTAGTAAAGAATTCTTGGATAACTGACGGAGCTGTAAATACAATTGTGAAAGATTCCATAAACAATCGTTTATTTATTGGTGGAAATTTTACTTACGTTGGACCAAACACTGGTAAGGGAGCTGCAATTGATATTTCTACAGGTACTCCAAACTTGGAGTATGCTCGCCCAAATGCCAGAATACATGATATTGAGCCTGATGGTCAAGGAGGCTGGTATATAGGAGGAGATTTTACTCAAGTAGGTGACAGTTCTCGTAATAGATTGGCACACCTCACAAGTAACGGATTAGTTTCTTCATGGAATCCCAATTCGAATGGTATTGTTTTTACAATTTGTCATTCGAATGGTAAAGTATATGTAGGTGGACGATTTACAAATATAGGAGGACAAATGAGAAACCGAATCGCAGCTTTGGACTCAATCACCGGTCAGCCAACAACTTGGAACCCTAATGCAAGCAACACAGTATGGGAAATTACCGCTTCTGGAAATGCAATTTATGCTGGAGGTGAATTCACAAGTATTGGAGGACAAACAAGAAACTATATCGCTGCTTTGAATGCAATGACCGGCTCTGCGACATCCTGGAACCCAAATGCAAATAACTTTGTCTTAGAAATCACCGCTTCTGGAAATACAATTTATGTTGGAGGTGAATTCACAAGTATTGGAGGGCAAACAAGAAACTATATAGCTGCTTTAAATGCAATGACCGGCTCTGCAACATCTTGGAATCCAAATGCAAATAGTTTTGTAAGAACGTTTTCTCTTTCAGAAAATAAGTTATTTGTTGGTGGTGAATTTAGTAACATTGGCGGCCAAAACCGACAGAGATTAGCCGCTATTGATACAGCAAATGGTATTGCTACAAGTTGGAATCCAAATTCAAATGGCCCTGTATGGTCACTTCTTGTTTCTGATAACACCATATACGTTGGGGGAAATTTTAGCTCCATAGGCGGACTGATTCGAAAAAGCATTGCTGCAATAAATGCAAATAACAACAACGTTACAGCATGGAATCCTAATTCAAATGGTAATATATATGCCATTGCTAAATCAGCGACAACAATATATGCTGGAGGGAACTTTACAAGCATTGGGGGGCAGGAACGCAGTCGCATTGCAGCTTTGGATGCCTCAACATTCATTCCTACAGAGTGGAATCCATACGCAAATAGCACTGTTTGGTCACTTCTACTTTCAGGAAATATTCTATATTCAGGTGGTGACTTTTCAAACATAGGTGGACAAATTCGAAATCGTATTGCTGCTTTAGACGCAACAACCGGAAATGCCACAGCATGGAACCCTAATGCAAACAATAGTGTTTATACACTTACCTTATTAGGGAATAAGTTATATGCCGGAGGACAATTTACCAGTGTTGGCGGACAAACGAGAAACCGCATTGCAGCTTTAGATGTCACAACCGGTAATGCTACTGCATGGAATCCTAATGCAAATAGTACTACAAATACTATTTTTATTTCAGGAAGTACAGTATACGTAGGAGGTGTTTTCACCAGCATAGGTGGGCAAACCAGAAATCGAATTGCTGCATTGGATACGACTGTTGGAATTGCTACTTCTTGGGACCCCAATGCGAACAGTGAAGTAAGAGCAATTTTATTGAACGGTGGTATCATTATAGCTGGTGGCGACTTTACAAACATAGGAGGACAAACACGCAACCGTATAGCTGCTCTTAATACCTCCACTGGCAATGCAACAGCTTGGAATCCCAATTCAAATAATAAAGTAAATACTCTCCTTATTTTCGGAAATAATGTGGTTGCAGGAGGAAACTTCAGCAATATTGGAGGGCAATTGCGTAATAGCTTAGTGGGATTAGACAAAAATACAGGGAACTCTTCAACATGGATTCCCAATGTAAATGGTTTAGTAAATACAATCGTTACTGACGGTAAATATGTTTTTATTGGAGGAGATTTTAATTCAATAGGAGGAAGACCTGTTCATAATTTCGCAACCTTTGAGGACCCCTCCTTATTACC
>JAGPCK010000064.1 GCA_018058135.1 Bacteroidia bacterium
TGTACGGAGATTACAGAACACCAGAGTTTCCTGAATTCAAATTTGCAGGTTGGATAAATAACCATTGGACCGTAAAGTTTGAAAATTATGTGGAGAAACATGTGGGCTTCCGTAAGTTTTTTATACGGCTCAGAAATCAACTACGCTTCACCTGTTTTAATGATGCTCCGGGAACTATACTGATTGGTAAAAACACCTACCTGTTTGAGCGTGATTACATCAACAGTTGGTTTGGTGCCGATTATTGGGGAGCGGATAGTTTAGGCCGAACCTGTGCTAAACTTAAACTGATTGAACAGGCAATAGCCAAACAAAACAAACACTTTATAGTAGTGATTGCACCCGGCAAAGCCAGTTACTTTCCTGAATACCTCTCGTATGAAATGGTAAAAGATTACCGCAGAAGTGTAAGTAATTATGACGTGTACAGTAAGGTTTTACCTCAGCTCAACATTCCGTTTATTGATATGCGCAAGTGGTTTTTACAAATGAAAGACACCAGTAGCTTGCCGCTTTTCCCGCGTATGGGTATTCACTGGAGTGTTTACGGGTCATTAATCGCTGCTGATTCATTGCTAGGTTATATGGCGCATAAGCGAGATGAACCCGTTGGGGATATTTCCTGGAATAAAATAGAAGTAACCACTAAGTACCGGGTAAGCGATGCCGATCTGATGGAACTGATGAACCTGATGTGGTCCCCTGCCACCGACTCACTGCCTTATCCTGTGGTAAACTATCATCCGGTGCCAACTGCTAAAAAACCTAATGTACTGGTGATTGGAGATAGTTATTACTGGAACATTATGTGTGACAGTGTGCCTCTTAAGTTATTTGCCGATAGTTCTTACTTTTGGTTTTACAATGAAAAGGCTTACTCATCAGATTTAAACATGCGCTACCTGGTTGACCATAAGTACCTGAAACAGGAAATTGACAAAAGAGAATTTGTGATTTTGTTTACAACCGATGGTAACCTGTGGAGATTTCCTTTTGGCGCATTAGATCAGTTGTACAACCTGTACTATCCTTCCACCAACACAACTCAACATGATGAATAGTATACGCGAAAAGCAAGAACAGTTAACCTGCTTCTTTCTGATGTTGCTTATGGCCGGTATCTTCTTGCTGGAGTTTGCACGGGTATTGCCCAGTCTGGCTATGGGTGGTTTATTGTTTACTGCATTACTCAGTAACTCACCCGCGCAATTACTCCGTAACTTTTACACCAATAAACTGCTGCTCATTTTTTCAGTGAGTTTTTTGTTTTTACTGCCCACTTATTTTTACAGTGACAATACACATTACTTTTGGGAACGCATACAAATACAGGCGCCCACGTTTGCTTTGCCTTTTGCCTTCGCCAATCTGCGTCCGCTAAGCAAAAAACAGTACTATGCTGTGTTGTATTTATTTATTGGTTTTTTGTTGGTGACCACATTGGGTAGTTTGTTTATTTACGCTGCTAATTTCGAAGCCATCAATACATCTTATTTACACAGTAAAGTAATACCTAATCCGTTTTATGTAAATCATGTGCGGCTCAGTTTATTGCTGGCCATAGGCATATTTACCTGCTATTACCTGTACAGCGGGGATTATTATATTCGTTATGCACAGGAGAAAAAAGCAGTGTTGGCTGCCGGAATATTTCTCATTATTTTCATGCACATCTATTCTGTGCGAAGCGGTATGTTGGGTTTTTATGCAGTGAGTTTATTGCTTATTGTGTACACCTTTATCATACAAAAGAAAAGGTATGTTCATGGCCTGGTATTGTTGGGTTTTCTGGCAATGCTTCCTGTTGCGGCCATGTACCTTTCGCCCACGTTGCGCAATAAAACGGTTAATACCACCAATGATTTGCAACATTACCAATCGGGGCAAAGTGTAAATAATTACCCCATGGGAACACGTTTTCTTTCGTATCAGATTGCATTGGAAATTACTTCAGAAAATTACCTCTTAGGTTGCGGACTAGGTGATTTGGAAGATAAACTTCAGGAGCGTTACATCAATGATCACCCTACTATTGCGCCACAAAACCGAATTATTCCGCACAACCAGTTTATCTATTATCTTGCTGCAACAGGTTTGCTCGGATTGTTCATTTTTTGTGTCTCCTTTTATTACCCCCTGCTCTATGCCTGGAAAGAAAAGGTAATGCCTGTTCTGATTAATTATACCATCGTGAGCCTTTCGTTTATGGTGGAGCCTACCTTAGAAACCCAGTTGGGCGTTGCCGTAGCCATTACCTTCATTCTGCTTCCGCTTTGGATGCATAAACCAACTTCTGATGCTCGTTAGCGGATTTACTTTTGTACGCAATGCCATAAAATTTGATTACCCGATTGTGGAAGCTGTTAATTCCATACTTCCGGTATGTGATGAGGTGGTGGTAGCCGTGGGCAAATCAGAAGATGATACACTGGGCTTGATACAAAGCATTAATTCTCCTAAGATTAAAATAATTGAGACCCTGTGGGACGATAGTTTGAGGGAAGGCGGGCAAGTATTGGCCGTGGAAACCAACAAAGCATTTGATGCTGTAAACCCTGATGCCGACTGGGCTTTTTACATACAGGGAGATGAGTGTTTTCATGAGGGAGGCAAAGAACTGCTGTTGCATGCCATGGAGAAATGGAAGGACGAAGAGCAGGTGGATGGGTTGCTGTTTAACTACCGTCATTTTTACGGTAGTTACGATTACCTGGGCGATAGTCGCAAATGGTACCGGAAAGAAATAAGGGTGATTAAGAACAACAGGCATATACGCTCTTACCGCGATGCACAGGGCTTTCGTAAAGATGATGGCAGCAAGTTGCGGGTAAAACCCGTGGAGGCCTTCATTCACCATTACGGTTGGGTAAAACATCCCAAAGACATGATGGCCAAACAGCAGAATTTTCACCGCATGTGGCATGATGATACGTGGGTAGATAAAAATGTTCCCAAAGGAGAGCAGTTTGATTATTCAGGAATTGATTCTTTGCAAAAATATACGGGCACACACCCGCAGGTAATGCAGGAGCGTATTCAACGCATTAACTGGGATTTGGGTTTTGACCCCAGCCGTAAAAAGTACACGTTAAAGATTTGGCTGCTGCACATTGTAGAACGCATTACAGGGTGGAGACCGGGAGAGTACAGAAATTATAAACTGATGTAGCATGAGTACAGTAAGGCACATCAATAAATTCCGTATTTTTATCATCTTCGGATTATTTATAGGGCTGTTTTTGTACCTGAAATTAGCACGTAATTTTTTTGACCGTCCCTTTATTCTGGCTGATGAAACGCAAACGATAGAGGCAGTGTATGTGGCTTGGGCCTGCGATTGCCCTCATTGGTTAAGCACCCACCATTACACTACCACACCTGATTACGAGGCACGCGAAGAGGATTGTTTTTTTATTGAACCGGCTGATACATTGAACGCATTACCCCCTTCCATGGTTTTTTCTGTTCGCACCAAAATTAAATTTACGGGAAGGTTTTATGTAGATAAAGGTATTCCTGAAAGCTACGTTTCAGTTGGCGATTTTAAACCCGCACATGCACGTGTATTCAGATATGAGTATTATGAACTCATCAGCAACTGATGTATCGGATGAAATAGTCACCCGGTAGGTGGTAATCTTTCCCTGCGCTTTGTATATTCGCTTAGCTAATTTTTTCTTTTATCTATGGGACCAGCATTTAAAGACATTAACGGCTACATAGCACAATTTCCTGCTGAGGTGCGTGTACAGCTCGAAAAGCTTAGAGTAGCTATACATAAAGCTGCCCCGCAGGCACAGGAGTGCATCAGTTACGGTATGCCTGCGTTTAAACTTCACACCGTGCTGGTATATTTTGCAGCCAATAAAAATCACCTTGGATTTTATCCTACCTCATCACCCATCGTAGTATTTGAAAAAGAGCTGAAAAAATTTGTTACCTCTAAAGGCGCTGTTCAGTTTCCTTTTAATCAACCCTTACCCGTTGAACTTATTCAACGCATGGTAAAGTACCGCGTGCAACAAGATACCGAAAAGGCTGCAGAGAAAAATATTAAAAAGAACCAACGCACCTGCGCCAATGGACATACCTACATTAAAAGCAGTGATTGTCCCACCTGCCCCAAGTGCGAAAAGAAGCGAACCCCAGCGGCTGGTTTTTTAAGTTCTTTCGGTGCACCTGCCCGAAGGGCATTAGAGAATGCAGGCATTACCACGTTAAAGAAGTTGCGAGCCTGCACCGAGGCACAGTTACTGGCACTCCATGGCTTTGGTCCATCCAGTTTGCCCAAGGTAAAACAAGTGTTAAAAGCGCTCGACAAATAATCAGTTGAAAAAGTGAACTACATCATAGAAACAGAACGTTTGCAACTTAGACCATTTGTGTTAAACGATGCAACATTTGTTATTCAATTGCTCAACAGCGATGGCTGGCTGAAATATATAGGCGACCGAAATGTACACAATACTACGCAAGCGGAACAATACTTACAAAACGGTCCTATGCTTAGTTATGAGGTAAACGGCTACGGACTGTGGTTGGTACAAAAGAAAGACAGTAAGTTGCCCGTAGGCATGTGTGGTGTTCTTAAACGGGAAACGCTTCATTTGCCCGATATTGGTTTTGCTTTTTTACCGGAGTTTACCGGCTTGGGTTATGCCCTTGAAGCTGCAAAGGCATCATTGCATTACGCTATGGAAACTTTAGGTTTAAAAGAAATAGCTGCAATTACATTGGCCGGAAATGAAAAATCAGTGAAGCTTTTAACTAAATTGGGGATGCAGCATAAAGGACCTTTTTATTTGACCGATAGTACGGAAGAGTTGCAGTTATTCAGTATCAAAAAAACTTCACATGGCTGAGCTGGAAAAATACATTCAGGAATATTTTGGAGTAGCAGATGAAGAATTGGCTGTGATAAGCGGACTGTTTAAACCGTCTAAGCTTAGTAAGGGAGATTATTATCTTAAAGCAGGCCAATACGGTGATAAGTTAAGTTTTATCAAAAGCGGATTGTTTCGAATATATGCCTACAAAGAAGATAAAGAGATTACGCAATGGATAGCCTCACCGGGTTATTTTATTACCGAATTGGGTAGTTTGATTTTTAATCAACCTGCTCGATTTTACATACAAGCACTAACGGATGCGGAGCTTTATACCATTTATAAAGACGACTACAACAGCCTCAGTCAGTTGGTGCCCAAGTGGCCGCATCTGGAGAAACTTTTTATTGCAAAATGTTTTATCATGTTAGAAGACCGTGTTTTTACTCACCTTTCTATGAGTGCTGAGGAGCGCTACCGCTTGCTTTTTGAGCAGAACAAAGAACTCTTCAACCAGGTGCCTTTGCAGTTTATAGCCTCCATGCTGGGCATCACTCCTGAAACCTTGAGCCGCATCAGGGCTAAACATCTTCAACTTTAAAGCACTCACGATTTTTCTTGATATATGTCAAGTGTTGTTGTACAACAAAGCGGCAACTTTGTTCCGTTCAATTAACACAACATGGCAACTAAAAATATTACTACAGAAATTATCATCAACGCAACACCGCAACACGTGTGGCAGGTGTTTACACAATTTAGTGAGTACCCGAAGTGGAACTCCTTTGTTCACTCAATGGAAGGTGTACCCGTGGTGGGGCAAAAAATAAAAGTGAGTTTACCAGGCATGCAATTTACCCCCGAAATATTGGCATATACCGAACACTCTGAATTTCGCTGGAAGGGAAAACTTTTCTTAAAAGGATTGTTTGACGGAGAACATTATTTTCTGTTGCACGATAACGGTGACGGAACCACCACGTTTGTACACGGAGAAAATTTCAGCGGCTTACTTGTCCCTTTGTTTAACCACATGTTGGAAACAAAGACCCGCCCCGGTTTTATGCAAATGAACGAGGAACTTAAGAAGCGGGTGGAGTCAGCAGGTTAAATACGGGTGCTGGGATAACACTTTATTTTTGACGGAATGAATATCTTTGTGTACAGATGGAAAAAGGTTACACAACAGGAGCATATTTTGATAAGCAGGATTTTACCGCAACGCCATTGCCGGCAGGCGAGTATGAGCAATGCACATTTACACACTGCAACTTCTCAGCGGTAAATTTAGCCAACTACATTTTTGCCGACTGCACGTTTAATGAATGTAACCTGAGCACGGTGGTGTTAAACAACACCGCTTTCAGAAACGTAATTTTTACGCATTGCAAAATGCTGGGCATGCATATGGAGCGGTGCAATCCGTTTTTACTGGAAGTAGCTTTTTCACATTGCCTGCTTAGTCTTTCTACCTTTTACCGCTTGCAATTAAAAAAGACAAAGTTTTCACACTGCATTTTGCATGAGTGTGACTTTACCGAAACTGATTTAACCCAAGCTGTGCTGGAAGAATGTGATTTGGCCGGGGCCGTGTTTGACCACAGCATTCTGGTAAAGGCCGATTTGAGTACCGCCATTAATTACTCCATTGACCCTGAACTCAACAGCATAAAAGGAGCGAAGTTCTCCCTGCACGGTTTGCCGGGTTTGCTGGGGCGGTATGGGATAGAGATACATTAAGTTGTAGTTTGGTGGTGATGGGGGAAGTTTTTATCTTAGTTGCTTAGACGAATGACTTGTATGGAATTAAATCAGCTTAAAAACATGAAACAAGAAGAAAAAATCCAAGAGTACATTGACAAGGAATCAACAAGATTTGCAACTGCAAACATTTATCGACTTGACAATATCTATCTAACTCATCAACAAAAAATCGAAGTCGAGCATTGGTATCAACTTCCTATGAAAATAATGTTTGTTACTTTATGCATTTGCATGTTATACTCTACATATGATGCACTTGCCTTAAAATGGATTATTGGTATTCCGATAATACTTGACTTGATGATTGGCTTATTGAATTGGTCAATAAATATTAAGAAAGTATACACAACATTTTTTCTGACTATTGGAAATAATTTTGTTTTGTGGGGGTTAACATTAGTTACAATGGGATTTCTCATATATAATGGAAAGTATTTCTATGCTGTGCTAGTACTTATTGGCCAATTCGGATTAATCTCAATACTTTCCCCAAGCCTTTATGTTTATACAATTCTGTCAAAAAAATATAAAATGCATCCTAAATGGGTGTTTTTTAAAAGATTTTATTCAATGTACTTTCCTTTCGAAAAAGAAATTGAACAACCCAATTAACTTGATTTCTCCACTTTTAGTATAGTTTTACAATTCTAAAATTGTGAAACAGTTTTTTACGCTTTGAAGTTATATTTAAGTCATGAGTAATATAAAACCACTAGACCATAAAATATTTCATTATTTTATTCATCTATATGATACACCAGATACTCAACTCTTTTTTGAACTATTAAAAAGTTCTACGATTAATATTGAAACTTACGTTTCACCAATTGTGTATAATACAGTTCAAAAACTTCATATTTATGTTTCTCCAGTCTTATATAAGGGTTATCAAAATATCATTAATGAAATGAAAATAGCCATTACTAAGAAATATGAGTTAACTTATAATACAAAAATTGATCAAATTAATATCTACCCAAAACTTGAAGAATTTCATGTTGTTGATAACAGATATATTGCTCAAATTACGCCATGGCAGAATATAAACGCTGCACAAGAACATATTCTTAAACTTTTAAGAAGCGCATATGAAATTATCGATTTTCAGAATATAGGCAATGCCTGTAGGACTCTTATAACAAACTTAGCTGATATTGTTTTTCAACCCCAAATACACACACCAGAAGATGAAACAATTGATGTGAGTCGTGGTAAATCAAAAAATAGATTATACTCATATGTTAAAAAGGAGTTGATTGGAAAGGAAAATAAAGAAATGAGAGAATTCTCTATCAGCGTTATTGAGACTTGCGAGAATTCAATTGTTTTAGCCAATGCTTTAACTCACGATTTAAAAGCAAGTTCAATCATGGCAGAATATTCTGTCATAAGTGCTTTTACCACAGTTAACATTGTCCATTTAATACATAAAGGCAAATAATCTGTATACCAGTATCTTTAGTTTGCATATAAGGAGTTTTCTACTTGCATTTATTACTTTTTATCACCAGTTTTACACTACAAAGTGAAGGGATCTTCTTTCTGAGCTATTTTAAATTCGAAATTTTATAAAAGAATGAAATACAAAATTATGTTATTGGTTCTACTAGCACCGCTTTTGTCGATGTGTCAACCTAAAGCACTTTATAAACAGATAATTGCAGCCTATGAATTCGAAAAGGGAGATACAATTAATGAGAAAATTCTGGTGACTTATTTAGATAGTTTGAAGAATGTTATCACAACTGAAAACAACTTCGGCAATGCTACTGCATCAAGCAGAGCAGAAAGTGACATGACTTATTCAATAATACAGGTCAATACAGATCGATTATATATTTCAGCTGACATAGATGCAAAAGGCGATACTGTTGGGAAATTAATTTATATCTATGATGAGAAAAAGAATAGAATAGAAAATTACCAAACTTCGAAAGGCGATACAATTAATGGACAAAAAAGTGTTTATAATGAATCAGGAAAATGCATAAAACTTTATAACAAACAAATGGAACGTTCTGATTACTATTTAAGTATGGAATGGAGATATGATACAAGTGGGAACACCTTAGAGTGTAAAACTTATAATGAATCTGGACAATTGATACGACTTGATGAGTATGAGAATATTTACAGAGATGGCGAGTTCATTACGACTAGATCATCTTGCATTAATGGAGGGAAAAGTGCAAAACAATTCAAGCAAGTGAAAAAGGGGAATATTACAACAACATATTATTATAAAAACATTATTGGGTACAACTATGGAATAAAGATGAGGCTTATAAATGGTGGATTCAGTATCAAAGAGGAAACCGAAGATGGGAGGTTAAAAGAATGGAAAATTTATGATCATAGAAAAAGGTTGATTGCACATGTTAGCATAACTGAAGAACAAATTTAGCCCACTCTATTCTTAGATGAAGACGAATGATTCTTCATTTGCATTTATTACTTTTTATTACCAGTTTTACCCTACAAAGTGTGATGAGTTTTTTCACACTCTGATACAGCTGCCACTTAAACAAAACTGTCAAAAAAATTATGAATCAATATTCATTCGAGAATAACCAATTGAAACTTAAAGTTTCTAAAACAATATTTTTAGTACGTTTAGTTCTTTTCATAGTTACATTTCTGTGTTTTGCATTACCACTATTTGGAATAATTTTTAATGTAGTTGAAGGAGACGGAATAAAATTTGGAGGAATTTTAGTATTTGGAGTATTTTGTTTGATAGGTTTTTATTTATTGCGTATTAGTTTGTGGAATAGTCATGGCGAAGAAATTATTCAATTCAATGAGAATGAAATAACTTACGTTGCGAATTATGGATGGTTCAAAGACGGAAAAAAGACTTTAGAAAAAAATGACGTAATATATTCAATAAAGCCTGTTGGATATCAGGATGAGAACAATGGTATTCTTGTAATATCAAATGGAAAGTCAGAAATTGAATCTGTTGTGAAAATACCTACTAAGGATCTTGAAAAATTAATACCCCAGCTACCTTAGTCTGCCCCATCTATCCTTAATTTGCAACTAGGTATTCTTTCTACTTGCATTTATTACTTTTTATCACCAGATTTACCTTATAAAGTGTGGAGGAACTATTCATACTCTGATGTTACTTGGAACCGTTATAGACATTACTAACTTGGAACAGACAGCTTTTTTCTCATTGTAAAATATTAACAAAGACAAATGACCAGGAATTATATAAACAAACCATTTTATTCCCTGCTGATAGCTTTGACATTTTTGACTTGTTGTAATGGACAAACCAAAACACCCACAGACAAACAAAGTGAAACAAAAACAACTCCTGTTGGACAACCTAAATTAATCAACTCACAAGGAACCCAAGCAAATGACAATGTTCATTGTAGCTTACAAGACAAAGCAGGCAACCTTTGGTTTGGTACAACAGGAAGCGGAGTGTATCGTTACGATGGTAAATTATTTTACAACTACACGGTTAAAGACGGCTTAAATAACAATGCGGTTTGGTCTATTTTGGAAGACAAATCGGGCAATATTTGGTTCGGAACGACTGACGGAATTTGCCGTTATGATGGGAAAAACATTATCCCCATTTCAATCCCATTTTCCATTAGACCTGTAGTCAGCAACAGTTATTATACTAATCAATCAACAAAAAATACGGTATGGAGTATGTTGCAAGACAAAAGTGGAAAAATTTGGTTTGGCACAGGTGATGGAGTTTACTGTTATGATGGTTTCAACTTTACTCGGTTTTTAAATAATGACAGAGTAGTTAATAAAGATAGTCTGCACCTTAAAATGGTGGATTGTATTTTAGAAGATAAAAGTGGGGATATTTGGTTCGCCTCTGGTTGCCCACCAGGGATGGAAGGTGTTTGTCGTTACGATGGGAAAGCAATCACAAGTGCTAAACCCAATGGAGATAGTTGGATTCGCTTAATTGTAAAAGATAAAAAAGGAAAGTTATGGTTTAGTGGCAGAGCGCGTGGAAATTTTATTTACGATGGGAAAAACTTTAAAAATTTTACGGAGAAAGTTGGTATAGGAAATCCCCTACTGGTTGATACATTTGGCAATATTTGGTTTGGTGGCGAAGAAAGGCTTTCAAGCATTGAAAATGAAGGCGGCATTTGGTGTTATGATGGAAAAACATTTAAAAACTACAACACCATTGACGGTATAAGTAAATATTCAGTTTTTAGTATGCTTGAAGACAGAGATGGAAATATTTGGATTGGAACAAGAAACACAGGCTTATACAAATTCGATGGGAAAACTTTTACCAGTTTTTCGGAATAGAAAAAGGAGATTGTCGCTGTACCAATATTTTAACTTAAAATAAACAAATGGCCAAACATTACATACTCAAACCAATTTATTCTCTGCTACTGGTCATGGCAATCTTGACTTCCTGTAATGGTCAAGTAAAAACAACTGCCCAATCGGAAATTCCAGTTGTAAGTGCTACTTTAATTCAGCCTAAAGCAAGCCAATCAATCATTCAAGATCATAATGGCGACATCTGGTATGAAGACTCAATTGGTGTAACAGTTTATAGTCCATCAACAAATATTTTCAAACATTACACAGAAAAAGACGGGTTGAGCAACAATCGTATTTTATCAATTTTAGAAGATAACAAGGGGAAAATTTGGTTGGCTACTGCTAGTGGAATTACAATATATGAGCATGGAAAATTTTCTATTATCACTACTTCAACCATTACAGGGAAAGTGAATTACACCAAAGCAGGTAGCAACTTGTATACTGCTAACATTGAAAATAATATCAACTGCATTTTACAAGATAGCAAGGGAATTATATGGTTTGGTAATCAAAAAGGTATTTACCTATTTGATGGCAAAAATTATTCTCATTTCACCGTGAATGATGGTGTACAAAACAATACTGGTTATGCAATTTCAGATGGGCAAATTTTTGGACCTGAATCAATTATTGAAGATAAATCCGGAAAAATTTGGTTTGGTGGCAGAGGCACTGACGGATTATTTTGTTATGATGGCAAAACTTTAAATCACTATAATGTTGACAGCATTGAATGGGTGCGACCATTGATGCAATCTAGCAATGGCGATGTTTGGTTTAACGCGAGACACAAACCTTGTTTGTATATTTACGATGGAAAATCATTCAAATCTTTTTCATCCATTGAACTGAAAGATTGGGTATTTACAATGGTAGAAGACAATAACAAAAATCTTTGGTTTAATAACGGCAAAAATGATGGTGTTACTTTTTATGACGGCAAAAAATTCATCAATTACACAACTGAAATTGGCGTTATTCACAATACATCAAACTTTTTCTGTACAGGGATTCTAAAAGACAAGGAAGGAAATATTTGGTTCAAAAGTTTAAGTACTAAATTGTGCAAGTTTGACGGCAAAAGATTTACAAATTATTCGGAATAGAATAAAAAGATTGTCGCTACATTTTAATTTAAAATAAGCAAATGACCAAGCATTACATACCCAAACCAATTTATTCTCTGCTACTGGTCATGGCAATCTTGACTTCCTGTAATGGTCAAGTAAAAACCATAGTGCAAAATGAAAAAGATAATTCATTGACTGGTCAAGCTAAAATACCATTTCCCAAAGGGGTGAATAAGGATGTACGCTTAGTTGCTAGTATAGAAGACACAGTTGGAAATATATGGTTTGGTAGCATTGGTGAAGGACTTTTTAAATTCGATGGAAAATTGTTTGTTCATTTTGGAATGGAAAAAGGCTTAAACAGTAATTCCATTTATTCCATTCTTCAAGATAGAGCAGGTAGTATTTGGGTAGGTACTAACAAAGGACTAAATCGTTATGACGGAAGTAGATTTGCAAACATACCCATTGTTTTGCGTAACAACACTTCATCTTACTTCAATAATAGTAACAACTTGAGCACACCAACAGAAAATACAGTGTGGAGTATGATGCAGGATAAAAAGGGAACTATTTGGTTTGGAACAGATGATGGTGTTTATTGCTATAATGGAAAATCATTTAGTCGTTTTTTAGACAATCAAACTGTTATCAATAAAGACAGTTTAAATCTCAAAGGAATATTTTCAATACTAGAATCAAAAAATGGAGACATTTGGTTTGCAGAGTGTGCAGGTGAAGGCGTTTCCCGGTTTGATGGAAAAACTTTATCTGTAATTATTCCATACAAAGAGATTAGACGGACTGACCGTATAATTGAAGATAAAGAAAATAATCTATGGTTTGCAACTGCTTTTAAAGGAATTGGTAAATATGACGGTAAAACCTACACTCAAAATATTTTCAAGACACCAGACCTAGATGGTTCATACAATATTATAGAAGACACAAAAGGGAATATATGGTTCGACACCCAAGATGGATTAGGATTTTATGATGGCAAAACACTTAACATTCTAACTGAAAAAGAAGGTACAGTTGTCAAAGAATTTATTCCTTTATTATTAGACAAATCAGGAAACTTATGGTTTAGTAGCAAAGGAATGAAGTTGTATAAATATGACGGGAGAGAATTTTCAAATTATTCCGAATAGTATATTCAACAGAAAACGAATAGGACTCTTGCTTTCCTCAATCGAAGACTAAGGAATTTTTTCTACTTGCATTTATTACTTTTTATCACCAGTTTTACCTTACTAAGGGTTTGTAATGTTTTATGCCATAACGTTACAGGAAATTAAAATCAAACTATATGATAAATAGAGTTTTATTATTGGCAGCTTTATTCATTTTTACAGGAAAAGTGAGTGGACAGTATTGCACCAACAACGCCAGATATACCGAAGCACAGTATTTTGACTCAACTGAAATTACCATTGGGTCAAATATTCGATACGGTATTGCCCAAGATTATATGGGAAATACTGATTCATTGTTTATGGATCTTTACTATCCTAACTTAGTAGTTGATTCATCTCCCAAACGTCCATTTATCATGTTGTTTCACGGTGGCGGCTTCTCATCCGGTGATAAGCTATCGGGGGATATTCAGGATTTATGTGTTCATCTGGCTTTGAGAGGGTTTGTATGTGCTTCAGTAAATTATCGTATGGGTCATGATTTTTCTGAATACGGTCAGTATAAAGCCAGATACAGAGCAATTCAGGATGGAAATGCTGCATTAAGATACGTTGTAAACAATGCCAATGCAGTGAGGATTGATACCAATTGGTTGTTTGTGGGTGGCCAAAGTGCCGGTTCGCTGATTGCCTTAGGTATGGTATATGCTGATCAAGTTGAACTTGACAGTGTTTCCTTGTTATACAGTGCAACTGCCATAGGAGCAGAATTAGGTAACATTAAAACTTCAGGCAATACTTTAACTAACACGTATTCCATTAAAGGTATTTTTAATAATTGGGGAGGTGTAGCTAAAAATGAAATAGATTTTGACGAGATGATACCTACTATTGCTTTTCATGGAGAACTGGA
>JAGPCK010000108.1 GCA_018058135.1 Bacteroidia bacterium
ATGGTAACTTAACTACCCTGATTGCCGGTATAGCGCTGATGGTATTCGGAACCGGACCTGTACAAGGTTTTGCTGTTACCCTTATCATCGGTATTATCTCCTCTATGTTTACAGCCGTGTTGCTTACTCGCATATTCATGGAGTGGAACCTAGACCGCAACATGCCTATCAGCTTCGTAACCAACATGAGCCGTAACTTCTTCAAGAATGTAAACTTCGACTTTGTGGGTAACCGTTTTAAATACTACGCCTTCTCGAGCATCATTATCCTGGGTGGTATAATTTCATTGGCTACCAAAGGGCTTACGCTTGGTGTTGACTTTAAAGGAGGATGGACATACGTAGTGCAGTTTGAGCAACCTATTTCCAGCGGAGATATTGCTGAAGCGTTGAAGAAAGACATACCTGCCTCAGTTGAAGTAAAAACTTTTGGTACCGACAATAAGTACAAAATTACTACCTCTTACCTCATTGATGAACAATCAGCTGATGCCAGCGAAAAGGTGGAAGCAAAGGTATTGGGAGGAGTAAAAGTACTTGACAGCAAGGCCGAAATGTTGAGCTCAGCTAAGGTTGGACCAACCATTGCCAATGACATTCGCAACGCTTCAATTATAGCGGTTCTCGTTTCCTTGTTTGGTATAGGATTGTACATCCTCATCCGTTTCCGCAAATGGCAGTATGCATTAGGTGCAACTCTGGCTTTGGCGCATGACGTAATGATGATGCTTAGCTTTTACTCCATTTTTGACGGTGTTTTACCTTTCACTATGGAAGTAGATCAGGCCTTTATAGCAGCAGTGTTAACCATTATAGGTTTCTCTATCAACGATACCGTGGTGGTGTTTGACCGTGTACGTGAGTACCTGTCGAACCACAAACTGGCTACTGATAAGAAAGCCGTAATCAACAACGCGTTAAACAGTACCTTAAACCGTACCGTAATTACCTCGTTAACCGTATTTATGGTGTGTTTGGTGTTGTTCCTGTTTGGTGGTGAGATTATTAAAGGATTCACATTTGCCCTGTTAGTAGGTGTGGTATTCGGTACCATCTCATCTATCGGTATTGCGACCCCTATCGTAATTGACTTTGATAAATACATCAAAAAAGAAGACTAATTTCCATTAGTCTTTATAACAAAAAAGGGAACCCACATCGGGTTCCCTTTTTTGTTAGTTACAATTTGTGCGTAACTTATACGTTACAAAATTGTCTCAATTTGTATGTTTGATAAAACATTTTTGTATATGGAATTAGCAACTATTCTCCTTCAGATTACAACGGCCGCTCCTGCCCCCGCAGCAGCAACTGCACAGCCGGATGGCTTGTCTATTCTTTCATTGATTATTAAGGGAGGGGCCATCATGATCCCCATTTTTGCACTTTCCATAGGGGCAGTTTACCTCTTTATTGAGCGTCTCCTGTACATTAACAAAGCCGGTAAGATAGATGTCAACATGATGAATAATATTCGGGACATGTTGATGCGCAATGATATTAAAGCCTGTGAAGCGTTTTGTAACCGCAACCCGTCACCTTTTTCGAATCTTATTTTAAAGGGTCTTTCGCGAGTGGGCACTCCCATACGCGACATTGAAAGCGCCATTGAAAATACCGCCAGAGTAGAGGTATACAAAATGGAAAAGAACATCAGTTTGCTTTCAGCCATTGCGGCTATTGCACCTATGTTCGGGTTTCTGGGTACCGTAATAGGTATGATTAAAGCATTCTATGACATCTCCATTTCTGATAACATAAGTATCGGTATTATCTCCAGCGGTATTTATGTGAAAATGATTACCTCCGCATCGGGTCTTATTGTAGGGGTAATTGCCTACATCTTCTACACTTACCTCAATACTAAAATTGAACGTTTGGTAAACAGAATGGAAGTGACAGCGATTGAGTTTGTTGATATACTTTATAAGCCGGTAAACTAATGAATTTCCGCAGAAAAAAAGCAGCACATGCAGAGGTGCAGGCAGGGGCGCTGTCTGATATCCTGTTCTTTCTCATGTTGTTTTTTCTCATCATCTCTACGTTGGCCACCCCCAGCGCCATTCGCCTTTTGTTGCCCCGTGCACAATCAGTGAATTCAGTGCCGCCTAAACAACCCCTGCACGTTTACATTACTCAGGACTTACGTTATTACCTGGAAAAAGACGAGGTGAGTTTGGCCAACTTTGAAAGAGATCTTGCGTTAAAAATTAGAGGTAAAGAACAACCTTCCATTGTACTTCATATGGATCGCACCATCTCCGTTGATGAGATGATGAAAGTGCTGGATATAGTGAATAAACTCAAATTACCTGTGGTAATTGCAGTAGATAAGAGTAAGGAATAGATTATCTTTTATATGTCAGGGAGGATATTCATCCTCCTTTCTTCCATGAAACTATCCAAGTATCAATATTTTTTGCAGGATGTTTATCCTGCCAGTACAATCTGTTAAGAACAACCTCATCTATTCTGCAGTTTAAAATTTTAACAATAAGAAGGGTAAGGATAAATATCCTTACCAACCACTATTTGATTACGTCTTAGGCTATTCTATTTCTGCGGATGTAAGTGTGATCTTTTTCTGCTGTATCCGAAATAGATTACAAGTCCGATGAGCATCCATATAGCTGCTGCTTTGAGTGTGAAAGCATCCAATGCAACAATCATCATGGTACATACTAAAACGCCCAGTATAGGAACAAGCGGCACAAGTGGAGTTTTAAACGGACGATTAATATCGGGGTTACTTTTGCGCATAATTAATATACCGGCACTCACCAACACAAAGGCAAACAAGGTTCCGAAGGAGGTTAAGTCACCGGCAATACTACCGGGTACAAAAGCAGCAAAGGCTCCTACAAAAATGAACAATATCCAGTTGGCCTTAAACGGAGTGTGGAATTTGGGGTGCAGTTCTCCGAAAGCAGGAGGAAGCAAACCATCTTTACTCATGGAATAAAAAACACGGCTTTGTCCCATAAGCATTACTAATATTACGGAAGAAAAACCGGCCAGAATGGCTAAGGTTACGCCTGTACCCAACCACTCATATCCCTTCATGTAGGTTTGAATAACGTAAGAAACAGAGGCCTCTTTTCCGGCAGTTTCAAATTCGCTCCAATGTGCTACTCCTGTAAGCACATGTCCGAATAGTATGTAAAGTACAGTACACAACAGCAATGAACCCAGTATACCAATAGGCATATCCCGTTTGGGATTTTTAGCTTCCTGTGCAGTGGTACTTACTGCATCAAAACCTATAAAGGCAAAGAATACAATGGCTGCACCACCCAGTACACCGCCCCATCCCCATTCAAATATTCCTCCGTGGCCAATGGTGCCTTCAGGAATTAAATACGGGGTATGATTTTCAGGCTTAATAAAGCCCCATCCGATAGTAATGAAAACTAATACTATGGCCACCTTTATAAAAACAATGATGGCATTTACCAAAGCTGATTCTTGTGTGCCTTTGATGAGCAGAAGCGTTAAAGCAAAAAGTATAACCAATGCAGGCAGGTTAATGATACCTGAAAATACCTGAACTGATGAAGCAAGTTCTGGAGTGAGTTTTTCAAACTGTTCAGCACTCAAAATGCCGTTTTCTATGCCTTTCCAATTGGGGAATGCTGCCTGAATTTGTGCCAAACCTTCACCCGATATCCTGTACAATCTTTCAAAAGGTGAGTGGCACCATTCATACGGTATGGCGTTACCCGATAAATTGTTCAGGTATTCACTCCAGGCAATTGAAACGGTTGCTGCACCCAAGGCGTATTCCATAATTAATGACCATCCGATAATCCAGGCTACCAGTTCGCCCATCGTAACAAACGAGTAAGCATAGGCACTTCCCGAAATGGGTATCATGGCGGCAAACTCTGCGTAACATAATCCGGCAAATGCGCAGCCTATTGCGGCAACCATAAACGAAAGGGTAACTCCTGAGCCTGCAGCCTCTGCGGCAGCAGCAGCAGTTCTTA
>JAGPCK010000065.1 GCA_018058135.1 Bacteroidia bacterium
CAATTTACCAACCGCGGCTACGAAGGCGTGAATGCACCTGCCACCTACAGCGACCGTAAACAAATTATTGCCTCTTTTGGTGGCAATGGCAGCGGGCCCTTTCAATTTAAAGACCCCAGCGGAGTATGTTATTTTAAACGCATGGTGTACGTAGCCGATAAAGGAAACGGACGTATTTGCCGCTACAAACTGAGTACGGATATAGAGTAGTTGGCCCAATACATGGTCAGAGGACTACATAACAAATATTCTTGGTTTCAGACATTTGAGACAGACTTCACTATCGATAGGTTCCTAAGAGAATTTAAACATCACTTAATTGATAAATACGTGAGTGTGACTTCCTTCGATAGTGGTGAACTTCACATCTCGGACGAAGAAAAAGAAGCCGGCTGGCAAAACGTTAATAACATTCCAACATCTCCCGCAATTAAAAAAGATACACACATCCCAACCGCTGGTTTTGACGAGTGGTATGTATTTGAACAACGACCTTCAACAATAAAGCTTACAGATGTCTACATTAATTATAGCGACTTTAATCTATTCGACAAATCTGACTTAATTAAAATTTTTTGGCAGGACATTGAGCTTAATCAACCAATTTTTTATGTTGCAGGGGGAGACAATTTAATAATTGTGACCACAGATGAAAAGCTAAAGCAGGACATCGAAAAGTACTGGTGCTAACAGTGGTCTCAAACCATTGCTGTTAACTTGCTAAATTAAAACCGTTCGTTTCGCTTTATTTTATCTTTGCCGAACAATTAAACCTTATGCAATCTGTGAAATCAGTGGCATAAAACTCCACCTTTCAAAACGGCCACCAGTTTTTGCGCGGCATACCAATGTACACTCCGTTATTGCGCACTTCCACCGGATAGGTTTCCACGTAATCGCCCTGTGCTCCTCTGCCGGTTGTTAAATCATATTTGTAGCGGTGAATAGGGCACACTACTCTGCCTTCTTCATCACACTTTCCCCGTCCTAATCTACCACCTGCGGCATGCGGGCAACGGTCGTCCACGGCATAATACCCTGTGGCAATATGAGCCAGACAAATCAACTTACCTTTCACATCAATGGTGCGCACTGTGTTAAGCGGATGTATATCTGCACCGTCTTCCTCAAAATCATATACTTTGAACCAGTTGAACGAAGCCATCAGTGTGCTGTCTCGCCCTTTACTTCCTTCATCAGCAACCTTACGTTGTAGCTGGATTGGTCGGCTTTCATCATCAACACCATGGACGTATCATCCAAACGTTCAATAATGGCCGGTTTGGGTTGCTGTTTTTTGTCTTTATCCGGCTTAGTCATGATAAGGGTGTTACCACTATCTTCCAGTTTCCACGTACCTTTATTTTTGTTTGTGCCGTAAAGTACATCGTAAGAACCATCTTCATTAAAAGTGTATTCCGTATTGCTGAGCATGTTACTCATCAACTCCTTAAACACATCTTCCATGCCCGTTTGCAAAGGGTCTTGCCCCACGGTATCTTTATCAATATTCTCGAAATCCACTTTGTAAACTATCCATTTTTTACATAGTTTTTCTTCTTGCTTCTTGCCACAGGCGAAAAGGAGAACAGACATAAGTACAAATAAAATATAGTGCTGTTTCATGATGTGCAAATATCCGCTTTCCGCGCACACTTACAATTAAACCCTTACATTTCTCACCAAAATTGTTTTTACTTTGTATAACATAAAAAACAGATGTTTTGAAAACACTACTGCTATTGCTCATGCATTTTGTTCTGCTGCAAACATTGCCTCTGCAAGCTCAATGGGCTCCCTGGCAGATAATACAAAAAGGACGCACTTTTTGTTACTCATCAGGAAACACAAAACTATACCTGAAAATAGACTCAACTGAAACAGGTACAAACTACACCAGGTATTGGAATTATTTCAGATTGAGGGGAGGAGCGGGCTCTTCACTCCCTTATCAGTACTTTTTTCTGGATTCAACCAATTGGACGGGTGAGTACATAGAGCAAAACAACACACATCATTTCTCCTTCACCACACGTAACGGAAAGGCTTTCACAATTGAAACCCAAGGCACAACAGGATACAGTTGGAGATGTTATGATTTGCCTCAAAAAGGATATATAACAGCCCGCATTGATACGGTGATGAATGTGACGTTCCTTAACATCACCGACTCGGTCAAATTTATACGCTTTACTGCTGCTGACAGTTTAGACAATACCGTAACGCACTGGTTAAACAATGTACAATTACGTATGAGTAAACAGTACGGTTTACTTGATATCATAAAGTTTAACACCCCGGATACAGCAGGTATTTACACTCTCACCGGTTTTACCAGTCCTGCAACCAACTGGACCGACCTAACCGCAAAACAGGTATTCGATATACAGCCGGGAGACATTCGTCATATCAAAGAAGGTTTTGATAGTCAGGGAACACCTTATCCCTCCGAAACCAAATTCACCCACCTGAAGTGTTTTGAGCATATAGAAACTAACGGTGGAAATCTTCTAGTATTAAAGGATTCTTTTGAAAGCATTCACATACTATACAATAGTACTCTGTTAAAGGTCGATACCATTTACACCTCTGGAATAAAAACAGACTCCATAAATCTGAACTATTATAACTTTCTGAATTTGCTCGACTATGAAATAACTGCAAAACCTATATTAGCAAGTAGCTCTTTTTCATATCATACAAACAATCTTTATTATTTCACACTACCATCCACCATTAGAGCAAAATATCAATTAAGGAGCATCTCTTACAATCCGGAATACCGTGTATGGCCAATATTCTATGATTTCTCTTCTCATGTTTATTATGTTGAACATATGGGGGGCGGATATTTTGTAACACCTTATGTGAGTGGTGGTACAAGTTTTCGGCTACCACATTATTTCAATCGTGGAAATTTCAGTTGGGGCAATGCAGAAGATTGGGATAAGCTGCGAAACTTAGTTTCGGTGAAAGAGGTGAGCTCAAAGTCTGTTAACCTTTACCCTAACCCTGTTGAACGTTATTTAACTCTGACCAATACAGGCAATTGGCCACAGGAACTTAACATCATCTTTTTTACTACCACCGGAAAACGGGTATACGAAAAGAAAATTCACCAACAAGAAAGTGAAATTGATTTAGTCTCATTGGCAGCAGGAATATATACGTACATCATCAGTTTCCCTGACGGCAAGGTAGAAAGAGGTAAACTTTGCAAGCAATAGCTGTAAATCTTTACCTTTGCGCCCATGAAAACAGTAGACAGCATCAACTTTGCGGGCAAACGCGCCTTGGTACGTGTAGATTTTAACGTACCCTTAGATAAAAAAACCTTAGCCATAACTGACGATTCGCGTATACGAGCCACCTTACCCACGCTTAAAAAAATATTGAATGACGGAGGAAGCTGCATTCTGATGTCGCACCTGGGCCGCCCTTTGAAAAAATTAAAAGAAGACGGAACCGTAGATTACGAAAAACATTCCCTGAAACATGTTGTACAGTGTACGTCAGATTTACTGGGTGTAAACGTAAAATTTGCTACCGATTGTCTGGGTACGGATGCTGCTGAATTGGCCGCATCGCTAAAGCCGGGCGAAGTTTTGTTACTGGAGAACCTGCGTTTTTACAAAGAAGAGGAAAAAGGAGATGAAGCTTTTGCTGAAAAACTCTCCAAATACGGTGACGTGTATGTGCACGATGCCTTTGGAACTGCCCACCGCGCACACGCTTCTACTGCTGTAATTGCGAAATTTTTCCCTGAGGCCAAATGTTTTGGTTATGTAATGGCCCAAGAAGTAGCCAATGCGGAGAAAGTAATGAAAAAATCAGAGCGTCCGTTTACGGCAATAGTGGGTGGCGCGAAAGTGTCCGATAAGTTACTCATCATAGAAAACCTGCTCAACATTGCTGATAATATTTTGATTGGCGGAGGCATGTCGTACACGTTCATGAAAGCTCAGGGCGGCACCATTGGCAACTCCCTGTGTGAAGATGATCGCATGGCACTTACCCTCGAGTTAATTGAAAAAGCCAAGGCCAAAGGGGTAAAGTTATATTTGCCGGTTGACTCAAAAATTGCCGACCAGTTTGCCAACGAAGCACAAACCAACACCACCGCCAGCAACGCCATACCTGACGGCTGGATGGGTTTAGACATAGGCCCCGATGCAATTAAAACATACGCTGAGGTATTGCGCAACTCCAAAACCATTTTATGGAACGGCCCAATGGGCGTGTTTGAAATGAGCAACTTCGAAGCCGGCACCAAAGCAGTAGCAGATGCCGTAGTAGAGGCTACTCAAAACGGTGCCTTCAGCCTGATTGGCGGGGGCGACTCAGCCGCTGCCATCAGCAAATTTGGCTATGAAAGTAAAGTGAGTTATGTAAGTACCGGAGGCGGTGCACTTCTGGAATATTTTGAAGGCAAAGAGCTGCCTGGCATCACAGCCATTGGCGCCTAACACCTTCAGGCACAACTAAGCATATCACCCGCAGGAGCAAGAAAAAAACACTATCTTTGCCCCTCAAAATTCACACGCACATGAAATTGTTAAAGTGGTTCATTCTTTATCGCCTCTATATTGGTATCGTACTTATTCCTTTAGGAATATGGGTGAATGTTAGTGAAGGTTTTTGGAGCGCCCTGCTCATTTATTTGGTGGCTATTGTATTTATTGCCCTGCATTTTATTTTAGGTAGCATGCGCTTAGTACAAATGGCCATTGAAGATGACGACCCTGATTTAGCTATCCGGTATGTGAACATGATTAAATACCCAAATCTGTTGTTCAAACCCATTCGTCAGAGTTTTTACATGCTGCAATCTAACTTGGCTTTTGCCGGAAAAGATCTGGACAAAGCAGAAGAGAATATCAGAAAAAGTTTGCAAACAAACAGCTCCATGCTCAAAGAGCAAGAAGGTGTGCAGTACCTGCAACTGGGTATGATTGCCATGCAGAAAGGCGACCACAAAAACGCGCGCATTAATTTGAAAGAAGCGGTGAGCAAAGGTTTACCTGATGATGATAATCTGGCTGCCGCCTACCTACAGTTAAGTTCATTGGAAATTAACCGCAGACAAAACAGATTGGGTAAAGAGTACTTTAAAAAAGCTAAAGCATTAAAACCTAAAAGCCCCGAGATTAAATCTCAGATTGTGGACATGGAAAAGTACATGGCCAGAATACCGGGCTAATTTAATTAGTTTGGAAAAACCGGATTAGTATGTAATTTTACATAACTAATCTGAAAACCATGCGTCTTACTCCGTTTTACATTGCCTTCATTTATTTCATATTGTCTGCTCTTTGGATTCTCTTAAGTGATAATCTTCTACAAGAATTGCAGCATCAGCAAAGTATAGATGATATTATGCCTTTAGCAGTAGCCAAAGGTCTTTTCTTTATATCGGCTACAGCAGTAATCATTTTTTTTCTTTCCAATTACCACGAAAAAAAACTGCGAAGTTCACTCGAAAATTATCAAAAACTATTTGAAAGCAACCCCTTCCCCATTTATATAGTAGACCTTAACACATTAAGATTTGTAGCGGTAAACGATGCCTGCACCCTGCAATATGGATACACACGCGAGGAGTTTTTGGCACTCAATCTAAGGGATATTCGCCCTCACGAAGACATTCCAATGTTGGAAAAAGTAATTAACAACAATACTTCCGGATATATAGATGCAGGACAATGGCGCCACATCAAAAAAAGCGGTGAACTGCTACATGTTCATGTAACCTATCACCATGTAATTTTCAATAATCGTTCATGTATTTTAGTATTGCCTCAAGAAATTTCCTCACAGTTAAAAGCAGAACAAAAAGTGGGTGAACTGGTGAAAGAGTTGAACGAGTTTAAAAATGCCATCAGTAGTGCCTCCTTACTTATTATAGCTAACCATGAAGGTAAAATTGAATTCATGAATTCGAATCTGGAAAAACTCTCTCAACACACCTATACATCAAAAATCGGAAAATTGTTTACAGAAGTGGCAACAGGTTTACGCGACAACGATTTTAACACAGAAATGTGGCAGTGTATGAGTAAAGGAGAGGTATGGAAAGGGGAATTAAACAACATTAAAAAAGATGGTGTAAAATATTGGACAGAGTGCTTTGTTATACCCATTACTACCAACGAAGGCATCATTAGTAAAATGGTAATCATACAATCTGATATAACCGAACGGAAGCATTCAGAAGAACTTGTGAATGAAAGCAATAAACACTTGTCTGAAATTGCCTGGATAAGTTCACATCAATTGCGGCATCCCGTTTCTAATTTAATGGGTTTATGTGACCTACTGAATTTCCCACTATCAGAGAAGGAAGAAAATGAAGTTAAGCGTAGTATTGATGGTGAACTGAAAAGGCTGGATGAAATGATCAGGTTGATTGTAGAAAAAACCTATTTACTAAAAGACGTTACCTCAACTCTCAAGAAGTAATTCAACTCCTTGCCATAGCCCTGAGGTAGTTTTTTCCCAACTGAATTTTTGGCGCTGCAAGCGACCTTCAGCAATCATAGATTCTCTTTTTTGAGGATTCTTGGCTACCAGCAACATAGCGTCTTTTATACTCTCCACTGAAAAAGGATCTACATACAGTGCTGCTGCTCCACCCACCTCGGGCATGGATGTAATACCGGAACAAATTACCGGAGCATCACAACACATCGCTTCCAGAATGGGAATTCCGAAACCCTCAAAATACGATACGTAAGTAAGGGCCAAAGCACCGGAAAGTAGTGCAGCCAACTCTTCATTGCTTACCCTGCCGGTAAATACCACATCGTCTTTAAAGCGCATGTTTTCATAAGCCTCTTCAATGGCTTGAGTTTTCCATGCCTTGCGGCCCACAACAATCAACTTTATACCTGAACTGTGCGCATCACGAAATGCATCAAATGCCTTAAACAGGTTAACCATGTTTTTACGCGGTTGTATGGCACCTACATAAATAAAGTAAGCATGTTCATGCGCAAACTTTCTTCGCACAAACTGTTTTACATCTTCTTTAGCTGGGGCAAAAATGGACGAAGCGCCATTGTACACCACATCAATTTTATCAGACTCAATGCCGTAACGTTCTACAATATCATTCTTGCTGTATTGCGATACAGTAGCAATGCGTGCAGCCTTTCGGGCAAACAGCGGAAAATATTTGCGGTAATAGTCACTACCTGCTTTACTAATATCATCAGGGTAGTGTTCAAAAGACAAATCATGTATTACCTGCAACTGCGGTACATCACTACGTAAGGTAAGATAACCGTCTGGCGACAAAAACACATCCGCTTTGTATTTGTGTAACAGGTAAGGAATGGCGTATTGAAAATAGAGAATGTACAAATACGGATGACGGGCTTGTGGGTAAGCAACTACAGGTGTTACGTTGGAGGCGTATACATATTCCTCGTCAAAAGAACGATCAAAAATGAATACGAACTCGTGCTCGGGGTGTTGCTTCACCATACGTTGCAGGGTTTCATGGGTAAACGTACCTATACCTTCCAATTTGTTCTGCAACAGAAAACGTGTATTTACGACTATTCTCACGGCCTGTAAAATTACTAAAAAGAATGGATATGGTGATATGCTTTTGTATTGCTAACTTTCGCAGGAAATACTCATGGTTAAAAAATTCTTCAGTAATCTGCTACTCATTATTGTAGCCAACCTGCTGGTTAAACCATTCTGGATACTGGGGGTTGACCGCACGGTTCAAAATGTAGTGGGTACCGAAACTTATGGTAACTACTCCATTCTCTTCAACTTTTCGTTCATATTGAGCATACTGCTCGACATGGGCATTAACAATTACAACAGTAAAATTATAGCCCGACACCCGCAGCTGATTGACAAAAAACTCTCTGCCATTCTGGTGATTAAATTTTTGCTGGCCATAGCCTACATCATCACCACACTTGTTCTCGGGTTCGTTTGGAATTTTAACACGTATGAAATGTATTTGCTGGTATTGCTGTGTATTAATCAGGTGCTGGCCTATTACATTACTTACCTGCGCACCAACCTATCAGCCATGCACTATTTCAAAACCGACACCCTGCTCTCCATTCTCGATAAACTTATTGTGATTGTTTTTTGCAGTTTCTTTTTATGGGGAGAGTTGCGCAGTTCGTTCAGCATCGAGTACTTTATCTATGCACAAACTTTGGCCTACATCATTACAGTGGTGGTAAGTTTTTTATTCGTGAGTTCGTTTGCCAAAAAGATAAAACTCAATTTCAACAAGCCTTTGCTGTACAGTATTTTTAAACGAAGCTATCCTTATGCACTGCTGTCCTTTTTAATGGTAGCCTATACCCGCATTGACACAACGATGCTCAGGTTATTGCTCCCCAACAGTAATTTTGAAGCCGGTATTTACGCCTCAGCTTACCGCTTGCTTGATGCAATCAACATGCTGGCCATATTAGTTGCCGGGCTTTTACTGCCCCTGTTTTTAAAAGCACTTAAAGACAAACAGGCTTTACTTCCGTTGGTGCGTTTCAGTTATGCTTTAATGATACTCCCGGCTATGCTCATTGCAGTATATGCCTGCGTTTACCAGCGGGAAATTATGCAAATGCTCAATTCGCATATTGCGCCACAAAGTGCTCCCGTTTTTGCTTTACTGATGCTCACCTTTTTGCCCATAGGTACGGTATACATTTATGGCACTTTGCTTACGGCTAATGAAAGTTTAAAATTTCTGAACAGAGTTGCTGCTGCAGGTTTGTTTTTTAATGTGGCGTTGAACCTGTACTTTATTCCACGCTTTGGCTCATTGGGAGCAGCGTTCTCCGGATTAATTACACAATCATTTATTGCAGGCTCACACCTCTTTAAAAGCTACCAGTTAAGACTGCTGCCCTATGATTACGGCTACCTCATCCGCCTGTTTGTTATCGGCTTACTGGCAGCTATTACCGGTTGGTGGGTAAATGACAATAACCTGCACCAAAACTATGAAACCGTGCTCCCTGCTGTGGTAATGCTGGTCGGCATTATTGCCCTGCGGATATTCGACCTGCGGCAGGCGGCAGATATACTTAAACGTTTCCTGTCGCGTTAGGTAAAGGCAAAGTGGCCTAAAAAAGCTATTTTTGTCCAAACTAACGCTCAAGATGACATTGAACAACAAATCGCACAAATTTGATTTACTGGATATTGTGCATTTTTTAATCCGTTGGAGAAAGCCCCTTTTGGGTTTCAGTATGGCGGGTGCCGTTATTGCGGCCATCACTTCTTTATTGTTACCGTCTAAGTTCCAATCACAGGCAGTGGTTTTCCCCAGTTCCAACGGTTCTTTCTCAGGTGCATTTTTATCAGAGATTACATCCAAAGACATCAACATGGACCCGCTGGCTTTCGGACAAGAAGAACATGCTGAGCAACTTTTGCAGATTCTGCAATCAGACTACGTTCGCTCTTCTGTCATCAACCAATTCAAGTTGATGGAGCATTATGAAATTAATCCCTCCAGCAAAGGAGCCGATTTAAAACTTGCCAAAAAATACGAAGGCAATGTAAAAATAAAACGCAACCAATATACCGCCATTGAAGTAACCGTTACGGATAAAGACCCTCAATTTGCAGCTGATATTGCCAATGCCATTGTGGCTTATGCTGATAGTGCAAAAACCAACATGTTGCGCAAATATGCTCAAAAAGCACTCAGCGATATGGAAATTTACCTAGCTCAAAAAGCCGTTTATATTGAAGAAGTAAAAGACTCGCTCAACTCTTTGGGTGCACAAGGCATTATTGCTCCCGATGAACAGGTGAAAGGTTTAATGGAACAAATGGTAATAGCCTCCACCAAAGGTGATACACGCACTATGAACATGGTAGATGAGCGCATCAAAAAAATAGGTGCACTCTCTGGCGATTTTTTCAAATACAACCGCATACTGGTAGAAGAAGCACAAAAGCAGGCCGACCTGCGCAAGAAATACGAACAACTTAAAGTGAACGTAGAGTCGGGATTGCCTTCTAACTTCAGCGTGAATAAAGCCTGGCCTCCGGGTGACCGCTCATGGCCGGTGCGCTGGCTTATTGTAGCGGTATCAACAGTGGCTACTTTTGTTACTGCTTTCATTCTTTTACTGGTGTACGAACAGTTGTACCTGCCCCTCAGGAAGCAGTTGCATGAAAGCAAATAAACTCGATTTTAATTTACGTGCTCTTCTATCGTCACCCATAACGTGGGTGATGTTGTTACTTATACTCGCTACACAAGTGTGCTATCACCTGGTGTACGCGGTAGTACCTGAATATGCCTGGTTAAGTTTGTTTGCTCCGGCTGCTGCTTTGCTTATTATCTGGTTGCTCTTTCAATACCCTGTACAACTTTTCTGGGCCATTGTATTTCTTACCCCTGTTTCATTAAACACCATTACGGAACAAGCGGATGTGGGTTTGAGTTTTTTCAATGAACCCTTAATTGTATTGATGGCCGGTGGGTTGATGTTGTATGCCCTGTACAAAGCACAGTTCAACAAAGCCCTGCTCACCCATCCCATCAGTTGGGGAATTTATCTGTACCTGGCGTGGTTACTCCTTACCTGTTTTACCAGCACCATGCCCTTGGTATCGTTTAAGTTTTTCGCCTCACGCATCTGGTACATCGGTGTATTTTATTTTTTCGGATTTTACATTTTCTCAGAAAAGAAAAACATTCCCCGTTTCTTTTGGCTCTATACCGTACCACTTATCATTACAGTAATAAGTACGCTCTACAACCACCAGCAGGAAGGCTTTGAACGCGATGCCTCGTTTTATGTCATGGGGCCGTTTTTTAAGGACCACGGGGTATACGCTGCTACCATGGCTTTTATGGTTCCGGCTGTATTGATGCTGGCTGTTAAAGGGCGTATATTACAACAACGTTCTTTGTCCCGATTGTTGGCTTTCCTTTTTGTTACTATACTCATCACCGGAATTTTATTTTCATTTACCCGTGCGGCCTGGTTAAGTCTGGCTGCGGCTACCGTAATGGCCATAGTATTCTTTTTACGCGTACGCATGTGGATGTTACTAAGTGTGGGGGCAGTTGCTGCACTGGGTTACTTGATACTACAGGATGAATTGTCAGTGGCCTTATCGCGCAACAAACAATCCTCAGGTGGTGGAAGTAATTTTAACCAACAGGTACAATCCATCGGTAATATATCAAACGATAACTCCAACCTTGAACGCATTAACCGCTGGCACTCGGCCATGAGCATGTGGGAAGAAAAACCGCTGTTTGGTTACGGACCGGGTACCTACATTTTTAAATACGCCCCCCACCAGAATTCCAAAGACCTCACACCTATCAGCACCAATTTTGGTGACGGAGGAAATGCCCACAGCGAATACCTGAACCCGTTAGCTGAAACAGGCATTCCGGGGTTGCTTACGGTGTTGTTGCTGGTAATATTGTTTACCGCCACCGGAATGAAACTCATTTATTTTGCCCGACTGAAAAATGTGCGCATTCTGGCCTGGGCCATTGTATTAGGATTAATTACCTACTACGCTCACGGCTTCCTCAACAACTACAGCGACTCTGATAAAACACTGGTGCTCATCTGGGCCTTTGCCGGCATGCTCACGGCTTTGGATGTGAGGTATGGGAAGAGAGTAAATTAAATTGCTTTCCAATTAGAGACGATAATACCAGCGAAATAAGGAATGCTGAAATTGACGTCACAACAAGATGTCCGTATAATTTGTAATCAAGTCCGCTAAAAAGACGTACAACAATAATTACAACTGTTAGTCCTGCTATCATGGTCCAATACTTTAGGCTTACCTGAGTTGAAGTTTCTTTATTTACCGGTAATCTTAAGATAGCAATAGCGATTGCAAGCCCACCTAAAAATGTACTCGAGTGTTGAAGTATTTTTAAAACCCGAACGTGATTGCCGAAAAAATCTACCGAGTTTGTCAATGCAGGAATAATCTGAACAAAGTATCCGTGATCGTGAGTAAAACTATCCCAAAAAATGTGTGATGCGGCACCGATTAATACTGAAGATAATACTACAATCTTATTTGCATTAAAGTATTTATTCCAATCAAAGTGCATAAAAACATTTAGTCTTGATTTAAGAAATTCAGGAAGATTGTCAAATAAGCCATCACGAACAACGCCATGAAAAAGAATAGCAAGAATAATCCCTAATGGTAGATCAAACCAGAAGAGTCCCGCTATAGTGTGGCTGTAATTACTTTGAACTTTCATTCTCAGAAAATATTCGAAGTCAGGTGTCAGACTACCTATTACCAAACCCGTTACTGAAACCCACTTTCGTGGTAAATAAGTCAATGGTAAAACTATAGCCGGATGCGAAAATGTAAATGGCATTTATTGAATATTATGCACTTTACGAACATTAACCTTGGTGCTTCTCAATAAGCCTTGCTTCCACTTCTCCTTTTTGGTGACAACTCCTTCTGAATTAAAATATCTCCACATGCCATCTTTTTTGCCATCATAAAATCGCCCAACTGTAACTATGTTCTGATATACATCCCACTCTCTGTAGTTTCCGTGGAGTTGAACTTCTATATGATTGACAACATCAATAAAAATTGTATCACTCAAAACAATATTCGAGTCAATTTTCAAAATAAATCTAACCTTGGCTCTCTTTATTAAATTTCCGTTTTCATCATATTCTCGCTTATAGAAGTCATTCTTGTACTGTTCAATACCTGCACCCACATCTCTATTAAAGATATGTTGAACCTTCACTATATGTTCGGGGCTTTTAATGACAGTATCTTGAAAATCTGGGTAAGGTATAATAATATTTCGCACAGAATCTGTTTGACCTAAAACATCAATATGAAATAGCAAAATTAGAACTAGGAAACAAAGTCTATACATAACAAATTAATCATTCATAGTATCGCAATCCATTCTATCAAATGTAAGAAGAGTATGATAAAGTTCTCGCAAGAATAACTATTTACTATTATGCGCCATCAACCCGTCTTTGGTAATGAGGTAATGAAAAGCGCGCATGTTATCACTGTCGTAAATAAAACTACGCACGTACTCCTGCTGTTGTTCGTCAAATTTCATGGGGGTAACCCACTTACGTTGAATAAGTGATTTGAGCACATCGGCCACAACAGGTTCGGTGGCTTTACATTCAGCCAATATGTGGTTAAACGGCTCTACAAAATAAAGAGCACCCAACACCTCGTATTCCAGTTCGCTTAATTTATTCATTTTACTTGTCGTCCTTTCCATTCATAACTACCGCTTAAGCCTGCAATGCCTACGTACAAAACGTAGAGTATGTGCAATGGTTCAGCTACCCACATGTACCACAACAATTTTACCTGATTAAACTGCCGCAGCACACGGTACAAAAATAATGCTTCGGTAAATGCTTTGGCAAAAAGTATGGCTGCAAAATAAGAGAGGTAAACGGGATTAAACCAGGCATACACTCCGCAATACACAATGCTCAGATTATATAAATACACCAGTGCCATTAACACTGTAATGATGCGAGCTTGATAGCTGGTGCTTTTGGATACCCAGCGTTTGCGTTGCTGCATCAGGCTGGCCGTATCGGGCATGGCATGGGTGGTAACCACAGCCGCTTTGTTTTTAATAAACTTCACCCGGTACGGATATTTCGCATACACTTTGTGCATCAGAAATTCATCATCGCCTGAGCTGAGGTGGTCGTTTCCTGCGTAGCCGTTCACTTCATAAAATACTTTTTTGCGGTAGGCCATGTTGGCCCCGTTGCACATGTTGGGTGTACCCATGCGTATGGCTGCCCCGCCAATACCAATAAGGCCCCAGAATTCCAATGCCTGTAAAGCCTCAAAGTGATTGTTGTGATTAAAACCCACAGGCCCTGAGAGCAGTTG
>JAGPCK010000020.1 GCA_018058135.1 Bacteroidia bacterium
TTAAACATATAGCAGGAACTTCAGCTAATCCAAGATGACAATGCTGAAACAATTGAAAGTTAAGCAACAGAAACACTAAGAACGGCCAAGTCCATTGCCCTATAAATTGCTTGTGGAGTAAAAACCATGCTGTAATTAATGTTATTGTCAATACCAGCCATCGTACAACCCACAAGTGGATACCAAAAAGAAAGTAAAAAGGTAATACGGAAATATTAAACAAAGGGGTACGCAAGAAAGCATCAGTCTCTACAATACTAAAACCGAAACCGTTTAACCAATTGCGAATTTGTAAGGAGTAAATGCCCTCATCTGTCCATGCGGCTCGGCTACTTGTAATGTTAATATCTGCATCTGCTTGCAGGAAGGGGATATGCAATGCTAGTAAAGCACCTACAAAAAAAAGTTGATAGATGTGTTTTTTCTGGGGTTGTAGCATGAAGAATATTTACCCCTGTGAAGCCAGCAAATACATTACGGCCATGCGGATGGCTACACCATTCTCCACCTGTTGCAGTATAATGGATTGATCTGAATCGGCTACATCACTGGTAATCTCCACGCCTCTGTTAATAGGGCCGGGATGCATAATGGTTATCTTTTTATCCAAAGCATCCAGCAGATTTTTATTCACTCCGTACATCATGGAGTATTCCCGTAAACTGGGAAAATATTTAATATCCTGGCGCTCGAGCTGAATGCGCAGCATGTTAGCCACATCACACCATTCCAATGCTTTAAGTAGGTTGTGTTCTACTTTTACACCCAACTCGTGTATGTGTTTAGGTATAAGTGTTGTGGGGCCGCATACCATAACTTCGGCACCTAATTTTTGCAGACAGAATATATTGGATAAAGCTACCCGTGAATGGAGAATGTCTCCTACAATCACTACTTTTTTACCTTTTACATCGCCCAGTTTTTCTCTGATGGAATAGGCGTCCAGCAAGGCTTGTGTGGGGTGTTCATGTGTTCCGTCTCCGGCATTCACTATTTGAGCATCAATGTGCTTTTCTAAGAACTTACATGCTCCGGGAGCAGGGTGCCGCATTACCACCATATCCACTTTCATGGATAAAATGTTTTTTACAGTATCAATCAGTGTTTCTCCTTTGGATACAGAGGAAGATGAAGAAGAAATATTTATAACATCGGCTGAAAGTCTTTTTTGTGCCAGCTCAAAAGAAATACGGGTACGTGTGGAGTTTTCGAAGAAGATATTGGCAATGGTAATGTCTCGCAGAGAAGGGACTTTTTTGATGGGGCGGTTTAAAACGGCTTTAAAATTATCAGCAGTTTCAAAGATGAGTTGAATATCCTGCTTGCTGATGTCTTTAATGCCTGTGAGGTGACGCGAACTTAATTTACTCATGCCGATTGGGGTTGTGTTACTAATCTTACTTCATCTTTTCCGGGTGCCGTTTTCAGGTCAACCACTATTTTATCGTTCAGTCGTGAGTCTACATCATACCCGCTGTAGGTAGCTTCAATAGGCAACTCCCGGCTAAATCTGCGGTCTATGAGTACCAGCAACTCCACCACATCGGCTCTTCCGTAAGCGGTAAGGGCATCTAATGCTGCACGTATGGTTCTGCCGGTAAACAGTACGTCATCAATCAGAATCACTTTTTTCTTTTCTACAATGAAATCAATTTTTATTTCATTGGGCAGCACTACATTTTCTCTTCGTCTGAAGTCATCGCGGTAAAAGCTGATGTCGAGTTCACCATAAAGTATGGTTGATTTTGGCAGTAGTTGTTTCAGGCGCTCATGAATTCTTCTGGACAGTAATATTCCACGTGGTTGCAAACCAATTATGACCGACTGCGAAAAATCGTCATGGTGTTCAATCAACTCCCTGCACAATCGGTCAATGATAATGCTGATGTGTTGAGCGTCTAACAGTACTTTTTCTTTCATTTACTTTTTCCTTTCTGAGAGCTCAAGTATCATATCAAATTCTTCAGCCGTCATGGACATTACCGATAAACGGCCTTGTTTTACCAAACCAATATTTTGTAAACGTTTGTCGGCTTTTATTTGTTCCAGTGTAACCGGATTCTTCAACTTTTTGAACGGTGCGAGGTCAACCACTGACCAGTTCGGGTCTTCGGTAGTAGGATCCTGGTAGTGTTCTTTTGCTACTTTAGCAATGCCTACTATTTCTTTTCCTTCGTTGCTGTGATACCATAAAACAAGGTCACCTTTCTTCATTCCTCTAAGGTTGTTGCGGGCCTGGTAATTACGTACACCATCCCAAAAAGTCTTTTTGTCTTTTACAAACTGCTCCCAGGAGTACTTGAATGGCTCAGATTTAACTAACCAATAATTCATAGTTCAAATATTGAAATAAACGGGCACATTTGGCAAAAAAAAAATCCCACCGTGGTGGGATTTTTTAAGAGTATGTTAAAATCGGAATTCATTCTGATTTATTCTTCGGTTGAAGGAGCCTCAGATTTGCCTTCCATTTTAGATTTCAGTTCGCTAAGTACATCTAGTTCAGCAAAAGTTGATTTCTCGTTTGAAGTAGAAATTTTCTTGGCTGTTTTTGATGCTTTTTTCTCTTCAGCTTTCTTTGCTTTGTCAGCTTCTTCTAATTTAGCTTTCTCAGCTTCTTTCCAAAGAGCGGTGTGCGAAAGAACGATTCTGCGGTTTTCTTTATTGAACTCAGTTACCATAAAGTCCATTGCTTCGTCTTCTTTACCGGTTGTTCCGTCAGCTTTCTGCAATTGTTTAACCGGAGCATAACCTTCTACACCATACTGTAAAGCGATGGTAGCTGATTTATCTTCGATTTTCAACACAGTACCGGGGTGAATTGAACCTGTAGTGAAGATGGTTTCGAAAGTATCCCATGGATTCTCGTCAATCTGCTTGTGTCCAAGGCTCAGACGTCTGTTTTCCAGATCTACTTCCAATACTACTACGTCAAGCTCCTGATCTTTCTTTACAAATTCAGCAGGATGCTTTATTTTTTTGGTCCAGCTAAGGTCTGATACGTGTACCAATCCGTCAACTCCGGCTTCAAGTTCAACAAACAGACCGTAGTTGGTCAGGTTACGTACAATACCTTTGTGACGTGTATTTACTGCATATTTATCAGCAATTGCTACCCATGGATCAGGAGTGAGTTGTTTAATGCCTAATGACATTTTACGCTCATCTTTATCCAGTGTTAAGATAACTGCTTCAATTTCGTCTCCTACTTTAAGGAAATCTTGCGGGTTGCGCAAGTGCTGGCTCCAGCTCATTTCTGAAACGTGAATCAGACCTTCGATGCCCGGAGCAATCTCCAGGAATGCACCGTAATCAGCTACAGTAACTATTTTACCTTTTACTTTTTCACCAACTTTAATGGTTTCAGCTAAAGTATCCCATGGGTGAGGAGTCAATTGTTTCAAGCCGAGAGAAATACGTTTTTTCTCGTCATCGAAATCCAACACTACCACATTGATTTTGTCGTCCAGCTTCAATACCTCTTCAGGGTGATTGATGCGGCCCCAACTGATATCAGTGATGTGTAGCAATCCGTCCAAACCACCCAAGTCGATGAACACACCGAAAGAAGTCATGTTTTTCACTGTACCTTCCAGTACCTGACCTTTTTCGAGTTTCGACAGGATATCTGATTTTTGAGCTTCCAGATCCTCTTCAATAAGAACTTTGTGTGATATTACTACGTTTTTGAAGGTATGGTTAACTTTAACCACTTTAAACTGCATGTTCTGTCCAACATATATGTCGTAGTCACGAATAGGTTTAGTATCAATTTGTGAACCGGGTAAGAAAGCATCAATACCCATAACATCCACAACCAATCCGCCTTTAGTACGGGATTTAACAAAACCGTTAACGATTTCATCATTTTCCTGAGCTTTAAGAATGTTTTCCCAGGCACGCTCAGAGATAGCTTTCTTACGGGAAAGAATCAACTGTCCGTTTTTGTCTTCGGTGCTCTCAATAAGCACTTCTACTTCTAAACCGATTTTTACCTCAGGTAAATCACGGAACTCAGAAAGCGGAATTAATCCGTCTGATTTGAAGCCGATGTTTAAAACTGCTTCTTTGTCTGTTAAACCCACAACTACGCCCTTAACGATTTCTTTCTCGCTGATGGTGCTCAGTGTGTTTTCATAAAGCGATGAGAGTTGGTTACGCTCATCTTTTGAGTAGGTTGAAAAACCTTCTTTGTCCATACTCCAGTCAAAATCTGTTTCCGGGGTTGCGAATTGAATGTTTTGTTTTTGTGTCAAATTTTTATCCTCCTTTGCTTAAAAAAGCCCGCGAATATAATTCTTTTTGAAATAAATCAAATTATTTTTCAGGGATTTATGCTCGGAAAATTAGATCTAAAAGGAGAGGAGATGACCGAAATGAGATTCAGGCCATTTTTTGATTTAGATGTTGAAGTACAAGCTTGTAGGCTTTTTCAAACTGCTCTTCCCTGCTGATGTAGGAGTTGTCAATCTCTATGGCATCTGGCGACTTTACCAATGGAGCCACTTTTCGGGTGGTGTCTATTAAATCACGCTGCAATACGTTCTGATAAACTTCATCAAAACTTACATTATCGCCCTGTGACATCAATTCCTCGAATCTACGCTGTGCCCGTATTTTGGGTTCTGCAGTCATAAACAATTTAAGTTCAGCATCAGGGAATACTACGGTACCAATGTCTCTTCCATCCATTACCACACCTCGTTCTTCAGCTATCAACTGCTGTTGTTTAACCAATAAATCCCTCACTTCTGGGATGGCACTTACAGAACTCACCAGGTTGGCTACTGCTAAACTACGTATTTCCTTTTCCACGTTTCCGTCATTTAAATAGGTTTCCTGCTTGCCGTTGATGGGGTTTATTCTAAAGTCGATCTTGATTTCTTTAAGTGCATGTATAACTTCTTTTTTGCTTTCGGGATTTACATCATTTTCCATAAAGTACAGGGTTACGGCACGGTACATGGCGCCTGTGTCTATGTATTTGTATCCGAGTTTTTCGGCCAGTTGTTTGGCTAAGGTACTTTTTCCGCAAGAAGAGTAGCCGTCAACGGCTATGATAATCTGTTTCACTTATATGTTGTTTCGCTCTACTACTTTTGATTTATTCTTCTTTTTGAAAGAATTCAGGTTAGTTGTTACACTAAAATGGTTGGTGTTTTGCCCCACATAAAAGGAGGCGCTACCATAGCTTATATGAAAACGATTAACACGTAAACCAAAACCCCAGGCAAATCCTACCAGCCCACGCTTTTCTTCTATGGTAAGCTCTTTTCTGCGCAGGTGGTTGTATCCAAATCTTATATTAAAATTCTTAGTCAGTAATAATTCTCCACCAAGTATCATGTGGCGCATAACTTTATCACCAAAGGTAATTTTCTCTTCAACAGGTAGTCCTGTCTCCAGGTCAATTTGTTGTCCGGGTTTGTTGGGGTTTTTATAAGTAAGGTCAAACTTTTGAAGATTATGTGCAATTAAAGAGAACCGCATGGGCATGTGCTTGAGCTTTTTTGAAATACCTGCCTGTATTTCAAAGGGCAGGTTTTCTCTCTCTCCGTTGTAAGTGGTTAGCTGATATCCCATGTTTTTGGCCACAACGGATGCTGTAAGCAATTTTTCTTCATTGTAATATGTTCCGCCTATATCAGCAGCTACCCCTAAAGAGCTGTACTGTTCATAGGTGGAATAAATAAATTTAACTGATGCTCCGTATTGAAAATGTTTGCGCCATTTACGTGCTGCTGAAACATGAAAATTATAATCAGCCGCAGTGAAAGTACCCGTGGGTACACCCTGAGCGGTGGCACCTTGAAAATCTCCGTAGCTGATATATTGTAAGCCAGCGCTGAAAGTAGTATTCAAACTATCGAAATGATGCGCATAAGCAAGATAGCCGCTGTTGATATCGCTGAAATAGTTCACCGTATTAAACGTTGCCTGCTTGTGCATCGTACTGTTGAGCAAGGCCGGATTTTGCAGGGCCAGATTAAGATCATTGTCTACTACGCAAATAAGGTTACCGCCTAATGAGGCTACCCGCGCTGAAGGATGTAGGTTGAGGAATTTGTATATACCCTGTCCGCCAATTTGAGCATAACCTGAAAAGGCAAGCAAAAAAAAGACTGAAAGTGAAAGAATGCGTTTATTCATTTTGCTGAGTCAAAAATATGGAAAATAACGTAGTATTCCTTATTTGAGTATTAAGACTAATGAATAGCCTGATACAACTATACAATTATAATCGGGAATACAGTTCCTTAACTTTAGAATTATTCTTCTGCTCAGTTGCCCTGACTTTCTCTATTGCTTGTTGATGAATTATAGAAAAGAATCGATGACTGGCATTGAAATAGTTAAGTGTAAAACCAACACTACTATCGATGTAAATGTAGTTTGCACGAGTATCTCGGATAAGTTCTACAGGTTGATAGACATCTTTATTCAGGTATTTATTGTACAAAAGGCTTAAAAGCTCCAGTTTTTCAGTTTCATTCACTCTTGAAAAAAAATACTTATAGTAAAAAAGTGAATTGTTGAAGAAATGCAGCTCTATTCTAACCTTATGTTTTCCAATTAACATCTTGTAGAGGAATACCTCTGTATGAAGTTCAGTTTTTTGTGAGCAAACGAAATTTTTCTTTTTGAAATTTATAAGCAAGGATTCTGATGAACTTGAAAACTTAAGTGTAGGGGAGAAGCTAATCTCACTTAATGTTTCGCAGCAAGCTAATTCAGTTGTTTTTTCTATTAGATGAAGGTATGAATCAGTAGAGTTGTATTTTTCTAACAGATGTTCATAGTACATGTGTTTCTCCGGTACTGATAGTCCGATACTAGCAGATATTTTTACAATGAAATTTTCTATACCTCTAATCATTTACCTTCGAAGTAGAACAATTAATTCTATTCAAAAATATTTTTTAAAACACTTAGTTACTTTTAATTTTATCAATAAATGTTAATAAATGAGGGATTGTGAATAGTAATTGATTCATCAAGACTGATAACAAAAAAAGCACCTTAAAGGTGCTTTTTTTATTCGTGATCCCGCTGGGACTCGAACCCAGGACCCATACATTAAAAGTGTATTGCTCTACCAGCTGAGCTACGGAATCAATAGCTTTTCTATCGAGAAGCGGGTGCAAAGGTAAATTTTATGATGGGATATTCAAATGTTGTGTGAAAAAAATATGAACTATTTTTTCAACTCATACTTTTTGAACTCAATATCACCCGATAACACCTTTCGATAAGTGGCATGTATTTTTAAAGTACGGCACCCAAGCGCCTGCAAAAGTGATTGCATTTTAGGGTTGAAGTCGCCAACCCACGCCAATTCGAAGGTGTCCATACTGGGCCATTTAGTTACTTCATTGTAGAAATTTATAATCATACCTGTTTCAATACCAATGTTCTGAAACTTAGGTTTTACACCAAAAACGATTCCTTTTAATCGTTTGGGCTTTTGAAATGACCTGTAGTAGAGAAAACGTAATTTATTCCATAAATGCATTTTACCATCCAGATGACGGAATATTTCATTTGCTTCAATAATATTGATGAAAAAGCCTGCCGGTTCACCATTGGCATAGGCAAACCATACAAAGTTATCAATAACAATGGGCATAATGCTTTTGAATATATCCTTAACCGTCTCTGTACTCATAGGGTTAAAGTTTTCATGTCGCTCCCAAGCTGCGTTGTATATCTCACAAAAGTCTTCAGAAAAACGGTCAATGTGGTTGCGGTCAAATTGTTCAAAGGTGTAAGCATCGTTCCCGGTTACACGCTCAGAAATACGTTTGAAACGTTCGTAATTAAAAGACTGTTTAGAAACTTCGCTGGTGGTTTGTTCAAAAAACTTATTGAATCCGTATGATTCGAAAAACTCCTGATAATAGGGCGGATTGTAGTTTTCAAGATAGGAGGGGTGTTCAAATCCGAATATCATGAGCCCCCAGAAACGGTCTCGTTCACCAAAATTTATTGGACCATCAATTACCTGTATGCCTTTACGGGTAAGCCAGTGCGCTGCTGCATCAAACAGCGTATAAGAAGCCTCTATATTATTCGTGCACTCAAAAAATCCGATACCACCTGCTTTTGTTTTGGCGCGCACATTGGCTTCATGGTCAATAAACGCAGCAATGCGGCCGATTAATTTTTTATTCTCATCATACAAAACCCACCTGCGGGCTTCACCGTGTTTGAAATATCCGTTCTTGTTAGGATCAAACACAGCATTGATATCATTGTCTAACGGGCACACCCATTTCGGGTCGTTGGCATATAACACCCGGGGTACATCTAGAAAATCCTTTTCCAATGAGCTGTTTCGAACCTGAATTAATTTCATTAATCGTGCTTAAATTGATAAATTGCGCCCTCAAAAATACTAATTCCCGCGAAATACAAACAGATATGTTAAATTTAGGTGATAAGCTTCCGGCTTTTGATTTATTAGGTGTTGACGGTAAACGTCATAACCAGTTTGAGTATGCCGACCGTTATGCGGTGGTGGTGGTGTTTACGTGTAACCATTGTCCGCAATCTTTGGCCTATTGGCCGCGTTTAATTCATTTACTTGAAAAATTTGAGGCCGATAATCTTGGAATTATAGCCATAAACCCCAATGATGCTGCACAGGCTCCTGAGGATTCATATGACAATATGCTGAAGTTGGCCAAACACCACAATCTGGTGGAACGTAATTTCCGCTACCTGCATGATGAAAGCCAGGAATTAGCTCAAAAATTTGGTGCACAAAGAACGCCTGAAGCATTTTTGTTTAACTCCAAACGTGAGCTGGTGTACAAAGGTGCTATTGACGATTGCTGGGAAAATGCCAACATGGTTACCCGCATTTGGTTGGAAGATGCTATCGAAAGTGCTTTAGATGGTATTGAGGTAGACTTCCCTGAAATACCTGCTGTGGGCTGCTCAATTAAATGGAAGAAATAATATACCGCGGTTTATAAGTTCAAAGTAACGTTGAATATTTAAACCGTAGTGTTAGCATATGAACGCACTTACCCACAAAGTCATTGTAATTACCGGTGCCTCATCAGGCATAGGGGCTGCCTGTGCTTTAGATTTTGCCTCATATGAAACTAAACTTGTGTTGGCTGCGCGCAACACAGATAAATTGCTGCAAGTGGCTGAAGCCTGCAAAGCAAAAGGCGCTAAAGTGATTACCGTAGCTTGTGACGTGTCAAAAGAAGAAGATTGCCAACGCCTCATAGAAGAAAGCATCAAAGCATTCGGAACAATTCATGTGCTGGTGAATAATGCCGGTATTTCCATGAGGGCGTTGTTTGAAAAAACGGAATTACATGTTATCCGTCAGGTAATGGATATTAACTTTTGGGGAACAGTGTATTGCACCAAATATGCGCTTCCTTACATTCTGAAAGAAAAAGGCTCTGTGGTGGGGGTATCTTCCATTGCCGGTTATAAAGGATTGCCCGGACGCACCGGTTACTCCGCATCTAAATTTGCCATGCAGGGTTTTTTGGAAGCGTTGCGGGTAGAGAACATGAAAAAAGGGTTGCACGTATTGATTGCTTGTCCGGGTTACACCGCTTCCAATATTCGAAATGTGGCACTCAACAATGAAGGTAAGGCACAAAGCGAAACCCCGTTGGATGAAAGCAAACTGATGCAACCCGAAGAAGTGGCGCATTACATTACTGAGGCAGTAATTAACCGCAAACGAACTTTGGTGCTTACCACACAAGGCAAGATGGCCGTGTGGCTCAATAAATTTTTCCCTGCGTTAACAGATAAACTGGTGTACAACACCATCGCTAAAGAACCTGATTCACCTTTCAAATAGAACTACTTTACATGAGCATCGAACAACAACTTATTTCAGGAATAAAAAACGCGTTCAAAGATTTATACGAAGTAGCGGAACTTCCTGCTACTCCTGCATTGGAGCCTACTAAGAAAGAGTTTGCGGGTGATTATACTTTTGTGGTATTTCCATACCTCAAACTCAGCAAAAAAAATCCCGAACAAACCGCTCATGATTTAGGCGAATACCTGACTAAAAATCTAGATTTTCTTTCAGGCTTTAATGTGATAAAAGGTTTTCTCAATCTGGAAATAGGAGACACGTACTGGCTTCATTTTTTGAATGAAACTTACACCAATACTTCTTTCGGAAAATTACCCTCTCGCAATAGTAAGGTAATGGTGGAATACTCTTCACCCAACACCAACAAACCCTTGCACCTGGGGCATATACGCAATAACCTGTTGGGTTACTCGGTGGCTGAAATACTGGCACATGGCGGTTATGACGTAATTAAAGCGAACCTGATCAACGACAGGGGTATTCACATTTGTAAAAGTATGATAGCCTGGATGAAATTTGGTAACGGAGAAACACCACAGTCTTCAGGAATAAAAGGGGATCATTTGGTAGGCAAATATTATGTGGAGTTTGATAAGGCGTATAAAGTCCAGATAGAAGAACTGGTTGCTTCAGGAATGGAAAAAGACAAAGCCGAAAATGAAGCAGCACTTATTAAAGAAGCCAAAGAACTGTTGTTGAAATGGGAGAAGGGAGATGAAGAAACACTTCGCATCTGGAAAATGATGAATGGTTGGGTGTACGATGGCTTTGATGTGACCTATAAAAGATTGGGTGTTAACTTTGATAAGTTTTATTACGAATCAAATACCTATTTGTTGGGTAAAGACGCGGTGAAAGAAGGATTAGACAAAGGTGTTTTTTATCAGAAAGACGATGGCTCCATTTGGATTGATTTGACAGAAGAGGGGCTTGACCATAAACTGCTGCAACGTTCAGATGGCACCTCGGTTTACATTACACAGGATATAGGTACCGCCCAGTTAAAATACGATGACTACCACATGGACCGCTCGGTTTACGTGGTGGGCAATGAACAGGATTACCACTTTAAAGTACTACAGCTGGTGCTTAAACGTTTAGGGAAATCCTATGCTGACGGGGTATATCACCTTTCTTACGGCATGGTTGATTTGCCTTCAGGCAAAATGAAATCACGTGAAGGAACCGTAGTTGATGCGGATGATTTACTCTCGGAAATGCACGAAACAGCTGAACAAATTACCAAAGAGTTGGGCAAAACGGAAGGCTTTACTGAAGAACAACTTCAGGAGTTATATGAGCAAATAGGGCAGGGCGCATTAAAATATTATTTGCTCAAAGTAGATCCTAAAAAGCGGTTAATGTTTAACCCGGCTGAGAGTATCGATTTTCAAGGCAATACCGGCCCGTTCATTCAATATACCTGTGCCCGTATTTCATCCATACTTCGTGTCGCAGATGTAGCGGCTGTTACCAAAAGTGAGGCAGTGCCCCTTCAGGCATCAGAAAAGGAACTCATTAATACCTTGTACCGTTTTCCATCTGTAATTGATGCGGCATCAGAGGCTTATAGTCCGGCTTTGGTGGCGAATTATGTATATGAAGTAGCTAAGGCCTACAACAAATTTTACCACGAACACACCATTTTACGGGAAGAGGACATGGCCATTCGCAATATGCGTTTGCAATTGTGTATGCTCACTAAAACAGTGTTGAAGAAAAGCCTCAACCTTTTGGGAATTGCAGCGCCTGAACGGATGTAATTTCTTATAAAATATCAATTTCAGATTTTAGCTTGGTGACGTTTTATGCATCTAAATTGCACAAAACAGACATTATGTCTTTTTTTATTCGTAAATACACTCATTTTTGGTCATTTTGTCTTCAAAATACAAGTGGTTTACCCTTTGATAAATTCGGGTATCAACTTAAAAATAAAATACTAAGCATATGACACTCGTAAGATTTAAAAACAACAACGAATTATTAAGGGACACTTTGTTTCCTAAATTCTTCAACAGCATGGTGGGCGATTTTTTCCCCGACACAGCCAGCGACAATCGTTTTTTCTCACCCAAAGTGGACATTGTAGAAAAAGATAACCAGTTTGAAGTGCATGCCTCATTACCGGGTTTGAAGAAAGAGGACATTAAGATTGACCTCAAAAACGATGTACTCACCATTAGCGGAGAGCGCAAGTTTCAAAACGAACAAAAAGAGGCCAAGTACCATTTGGTAGAAAGTCACTACGGTTCATTCTCCCGCAGCTTTTCGCTTCCTGAAACCGTGAACAAAGAAAGTATTCAGGCGGAGTTCAAAGACGGAATACTGAACCTGACTCTGCCTAAAGCAGAAGCTAAAGACAACAGTTTAAAAATAGAAATCAAGTAAGGGTAGTTTGTTTTTTCATAGCAGAGACAGCCGTCATTCTTCTGAAGGGCGGCTTTTCTGTTTTATAAGCAACACCACATAAGTAGTGGCCGGTTCATTTATCAACTGTTTTGACTTTTTATTTTTAACCGGTGTGGTAGTTTGAATACTCAGTTGATTCAAGTTAATATCGTGCTGAAGTAGCTTCTGATGCAGGTAATCTGCAAAAGCCTTTTTCTGTTTATCGCTTACTCCTATATCAATTACATATTCGCCACGAGGATAGTTGTGAATGATGGTGAGTATTTTCTGAAAACGCTCTTCTGTTAATCCACCTTGTGCAAAGTTGTTCACTACGTTACTGTCAAAATAAATACGTGCAGCAAACTGTTCGGGTGTGGCTCCTAAATAGCGTGGCGACAACAACTGAACTTGTGATTTGGCTTTTTTCTTTTCTTTATTTCTGCTTACCGGAGGAGTGTTCCCTGAACTTTTAAACGAACCCGATTCCAAAAACACACCTGAATCGTAAATGGCATCCTTTACATCGGCAATGCATATTTTCAGGTGATACGTTTGCCCCGGAATTACGGCACATCTGGCTTCCAGCAAACGGGTAAAACCGTCAAACTGTATATCAAGGGTATCCACCAACCGGCTGAACGGGTCGTATACTCTGTAAGCATTGTCTAAGTAGTAATAGCGGTTCTTTTTGTCGTTTACATTATTAACAGTAATGGGTGTTTTTGATTTAGGCAATACCGCCAGATTTTTAACACCTTTTATTCCCGCACCACTGATGTAAAAAGCAAACACATCATTGAATTTGGAACCTACATATTCCGGATATTCTTCTGATGCAAAAACGTAACGAAAAGAAATACTATCGCTAGTTGGAACAAAATCAAATTCCAGTATAGCAGCATCCATGGTTGATTGTCCGGCCAGTTGTGTGAGTTGGGCATCGCCACGGGTGTTGAGCATAAAGCTCATACCGTTGTCGTAGTTGGGGCCTTTGGCATTGCGGTAACTGCCGGTACCCAGGTATAAACCTGCTTTCACCGGCATAAGATTGTTTTGATTGGTGAATACCTGTATGGCTTTAACTGAACCAGTATAGCGAATATTGCTTATTTCAATTCCATCCGAAAGGAAGGCATTTCGTACCATTGCGTCAACACTGCTTAAGGTATCGAAAGCCAATTGTGCTTGTGCCGTAAGCTTTAAGAGGGTGAAAACAAAAAATAAACTTGCTGATCTTTTCACTGCAAAGGTTTACGAATGATGAATTCAACACGTCTGTTGCGCGATTTTTCTGCTTCAGTGGTGTTGTTGTTTAAAGGTTGTGTGCTGCCGTATCCCTTGTATTTTACCTGAGCAGGAGCAACACCCTTTGATATCAGGTAATCGGCCACTGATTTGGCCCTGTTTTCTGAAAGCTGTAAGTTAAATTCAGCAGAGCCAACATTGTCTGTATGGCCATTTATATCTGTTTTGTAACTTGGATTTAACTTTAACTGTTGCACAATCTTGTTTAGCTCTGCATAATATTTTTCAGGAATAACAGCTGAGTTAAATGCAAACTCTATGTTAATGGTAATTTTGGCTACAACCGAGTCTTTCACCTTATTTCCGTAACAGTTAAATGAGTTGGCTTCAAGAAATACACCCGAGTCATACATACCATCATTTACATCAGCAATAGCAATTTTAATGGTATATAACTTCCCCGGAATCACGGCACTTTTAGCAACCAGTTTTGTTGTTATACCGTCAAACTGTATGGTGGATTTTTGCTCACCGGGTTGTAGTATAGGATTAGAAATGTAGTACTCTTTGTTGTACAACATATTCACCGAATTGATGGTGATGGGAGTGGAGTCATCAGGCAAAACAGCCATGTTACGTGTGCCTTCAATACCCGGCCCTGTGATAAAAAAGCCAAACACATCATTGAATTTTTTGTTGACGTACTCGGGATATTCTTCGGAACCAAAGATGTAATTAAAAGCAATGGTATCACATTCCGGAATAAAAGAAAACTTAAGCACAGCAATATCAAATAATTTCCCCGTGCTGATGGAACTCAGGTTGCGGTCGTTTGCAATCATCAGTCCGAGTCTTTTTTGTCTGGAGGTAAGATTCCCGTACTTATTAGGTACTGCCGGGCCTTGCCAGGAGCCTGTTCCTAAATATACACCCTCACTCATGGATAAAATGGTGCTGCTGTTTTTAAATGTGCCTATAGCATCCAATGCGCCCCAGTAATCAATATCCTGTACCTTCATGTTATTACCCACCAGCAGCTGTAAAATCTCTTTTCCGCTGCGGGCACTATCGGGCTGATATTGCGCTTGAGTAACAATACCAATGAATAAAATACTCCACAGGAGGGTATACTTTTTCATGCTTCAATGATAACGAATACTACAGAAATTCTTGTACAAGCCTGTAAAAACAATGTATGTTTGCGGTTTATATTTGCAGCAATGAAACCACTTACAACAGAATACCCCGCCTATTATACCCCATACGTTTCTTTAGTAGAAAACAATTCGCTTGAGCCAACACTCGAGTTGCAAGTAAGAGCCCTTGATGAATTGTTTTCGCAGGTTAATGAGGAGAAAGCCAACAGTTCTTATGCTGAAGGTAAGTGGAGTATGAAAGAGGTTTTAGGACATATACTTGATGGAGAGCGAATTTTTTCTTACCGTGCATTATGTATTGCCAGAGGAGAATCACAAGCATTGCCCGGTTTTGATGAGAACGAATACGTTACCAATGCTTCTTTTAACCACCAGAGTATTGACGATTTGTTGTTGCAACTGATGTACACCCGAAAATCTACTTTGTTACTGTTGCGCAGCCTGAGTGAAGCCGATTTAAGTAAAGCAGGAACAGCAAACGGTAAAAGTGTTACGGTCAATGCTATTTTCTGGATTATTGCCGGTCATGCGCAGCATCACCTCAATGTGCTTAACACCCGTTACCTTACCAATTCAGGTTCAATTGCTCAGGTTTAACAGGCGATTTTCCCCGTTCACATAAGTTAGACAAACTTATTCCCAAAAGTCGTACGGCCTTATTGTGTAAATTGGTCTCATAAAGCATATCGGTAGATGTTTGAAATAAATCGCGCTCTTTGTATATTGGATTAAGCATGGTTTTACTCCGACTCATCACACTAAAATCAGCAAATTTTATTTTAAGTGTAAGTGATTTACCGGCCAGTTGATGTTTGCTTAAACGTTCGGCTACGTCTTCGCATATGTCTTTAAGTTTTGACCTTAATTCATCTTTTGAAGAGTAATCGCGGTCAAACGTTTCTTCAGCACCCAATGATTTGCGCTCGCGTTCCGGTTCAACTTCACGGTTGTCAATACCCCGAACTACGTAATAGTAATATTTACCGTATTTGCCGAAGTTCTCTGTTAAATCCTCTAGTTCCCAGGTTCTTAAATCGGCTCCGTTTTCAATGCCCATGCCTTTCATTTTTTCGGCAGTCGCTTTTCCTACACCATAAAAATCATCAATGGAAAGCTTGTTGAGAAAGGCTTCGGCTTGTTCAGGTTTTACAACAGTTAGTCCATTCGGTTTTTTAAACCCGCTGGCTGTTTTAGCTAAAAATTTATTGTACGAAACTCCGGCAGATGCTGTGAGGTGGGTGGTGTCCCAAATGCGTTGCCTTATCTCTTTAGCAATTTGTGTAGCAGATGCAATGTTCTTTTTGTTTTCGGTTACATCCAGGTAAGCCTCATCAAGTGAAAGTGGTTCTACCAAATCAGTATAGTCGAGAAATATCTCCCGAATTTGTTGGGATACTTCTTTGTAAACCGCAAAACGGGCAGGAGCAAAAATGAGATGAGGACATTTTTTAGCCGCCATAGCAGATGACATGGCTGAACGTATTCCGTATCTTCGGGCTTCGTAACTTGCAGCGGCAATCACCCCACGACTCTTGGGTGAACCTCCTACTACCAAAGGTTTACCACGGTACTCCGGAAAATCACGTTGTTCTACCGAAGCGTAGAAAGCATCCATATCAACGTGAATGATTTTACGCATCAGGTGGTATCTTATTTAACAGAAGGTAATCCTTCTTTTTCCCAGGCTTTAAATCCGCCTTGCATGTTGTAAATGTGTTTAAACCCCAGTTTGGACATTAATACAGTGGCCTCGCCAGATCGGCCGCCAACGGCACAATACACATAATAAGTTTTGTTTTTGTCCAGCTTTTTTAGTTCGGCTTCAAAATCATCTCTAAATATATCCAGGTGTGTGGCCGATTTGATGTGCCCTTTGGTCCATTCTTGCGGTGTGCGCACATCCAGATAAACAGCTTTGGCTTTTTTTGACTGCGCAAACATTTCTTTAGGCGTAAGATTAGTTACCTGCTGCGCAATAATAGTAAGCGAACCAAGCAGAAATGCACTTAAAAATATTGAACTAAAAAAAGATTTCATTTTAAGGGGATTTAATTTCTTTTGCACAAATTTAATTGATATGAAAAAAGGATTACTCTTTTTATTTGTTTTTTCTTTTTTTGGTTTACTATCCTCTGTGGCACAGGATGCTCCCAAGGATACGTCTTATTGGAAGAAGAATTTTGAATTCGGATTAGGTATAAGTCAGGCTGCTTTTAGTGAAAACTGGAAGGCAGGGGGGGCAAACTCGCTTGCGATAAACTCCCTTCTAAGTGGTAAAATTGAATACAACAAAGGCAAAATATCCTTTGTAAATGACTTACAATTGCAATACGGACGATTGTACAATCAAAATGAGCCTTCATATTTACCGGCTTACCGCAAAACACAAGACAGAATTTTTGTCGACTCAAAATTTGGTTATTCTATTGCCCCCAAATGGAACTTATTTGCCTCCCTCAACTTTCAGGGGCAATTTGACGATGGTTATAATTACATTAAGGATGCAACAGGAACAAAGGATTCAGCGGTTCTTACTTCCCGCTTTTTTGCTCCGGCATTTATTACGGAGTCTATGGGTATGGAGTTTAAGCCGGTATCATACTTCTGGATGAGAGCAGGGGTAGGTACTCTTCGACAAACAATTGTTTCAGATAAAAAATTGTACCTTTCTGAACCCAGTAATTATGGGGTAAAGCCGGGAGAAACTGTACGAAATGAACTGGCTTTTATGTACATCGCCAGTTTTGATAAAGACATTGCAAAAAATATGAATCTTAAAGCCCGCTACCAAATGTTTGCAGGTTATGAAGATTTAGAAGCCATTGATTCGCGACTTGATCTTATTCTTACCGCTAAAGTGAACAAGTTTTTTAACGTTACTATTACAGGCGTAGCGTTGTACGATCAGGATCAGGATTACAAAACACAATACAGTCAGGGTATGTCTTTGGGCTTTTTGTACAAATTCTAATGCATTGTTGATATTCTGTACTGCAACCTGAAAATGCTTTAATTCATTTTTGGCTATGTTTGAAGCATGCCTGAAATAACACCGTTCAGAAAATGGTTCATTTTACTGGGGCCGCTATTGGCGTTAGTTATGTGGCTTGTACCTCACCCTGAAGTTATTTCAGATAAGGGCTGGATTACTATAGCTTGTATGGTGTGGATGCTTACGTGGTGGATTTCAGAAACAATTCCGGTTGCTGTAACAGCATTATTACCTTTAATTCTTTTTCCGATTTCCGGAATATTTACTGTACAGGAAGTGTGTTCCCCCTATGGCAGTTCACCCATATTTTTATTTATGGGCGGCTTTATCATAGCCATGGCCATGGAAAAATGGAACCTGCATAAACGCATTGCCTTAAACATGATCAGGCTTACCGGAACTGATGCACGGGGGATTATTTTGGGCTTTATGCTGGCTACAGCTTTATTGAGTATGTGGATAAGCAATACTGCTACAGCTGTAATGATGATTGCCATTGTGCAACCCACCATACGTTTGCTGTTTGAAAAATCGGATGAAAACGAGGAAGAAAAAAATCGCTTTGCGCTATGTCTATTACTGGGTATCGGATATGCTGCCAGCATAGGCGGTATAGCCACAATTATCGGTACACCTCCCAATGTAGTTATGGTAGGCATAATGCAAAAAATGACAGGCATCGAAGTGAGTTTTTTTAAATGGATGCTGGCCTGTACACCACTGATGTTATTATTATTAACTGCATGTTATTTATTACTTACACGTTTGATGTTTCCCTTTAAAATGAAACGTTTTGCCCACTCAGAAGAGGCCATAAAATATGAAATGGAACAGATGGGTAAAATGAATCCGCAAGAATCTATGGTAGCAGGAGTATTTGGTTTTACTGCCTTGCTGTGGATTTTTAACCAGCCATTACAACATCTTCCAGGCTTACAATTTCTGGATGATACGTCTATTGCGATGATGGGTGGTTTACTTCTGTTTATTGTACCTGTTAAAGGCAAATGGCTTATGGAGTGGCATGATACCAAAAATCTCCAATGGGGAATTCTTATCTTATTTGGTGGCGGGCTGGCTTTGGCCAAAGCACTTGAGCACACCGGTGTTATAGATTTACTTGCTTCTCTGGCCAACTCATTTAAAGGCATAAATGTGTATTTACTGGTCATTATACTTACGGCTATCAGCTTATTCTTAACGGAAATTATGAGCAATGTAGCATTAGCGACCATTATGGTACCCGTGGTTATTGGCATTGCTAACGGTATTGGAGCCAACCCTGTTTTGTTTGCTCTTCCTGTAACCATTGCTACCAGTTACGGATTTATGATGCCTATCTCCACACCACCTAATGCTATTGTGTATGCTACAGGTTACATCCGTATGAAACATATGATACGAGCAGGATTCTGGCTCGACATGATCGGGTTAGTTTTAGTGAGTGTTTTTATTGTTAGTGTGTTCGATTGGGTTTTCTGAGGAAACTTTAAATTTATGAAGTAGATTGCATACCCCGAATTCAACATGAAAGTTACATTTTTAGGTACCGGTACTTCGCAGGGTGTGCCCATTATAGCCTGCCCGTGTAACGTTTGTCAATCAGCAGATGAGCGTGATAAACGGTTGCGCAGTGCCGTTATGCTTCATGTTCAGGGGTTAAATATTGTTATTGATACCGGACCAGATTTTCGTCAGCAGATGTTAAGAGCAGGAGTGAAGCACCTTGACGGTATTGTATTTACCCATGCCCACAAAGATCACATAGCAGGTTTTGATGATATACGCGCGTTCAATTATGTGCAGAAAGAAAAGATGGATGTTTTTGCTGACCTGATAGTGCAAAAACAAATGCAACGGGAGTTTTATTATATTTTCGAAGAACAGAAATATCCCGGTATTCCTGAGATTAATCTGCATACCATTAACACAGATAAATTTGATGTGAAAGGAGTGGAGTTCACCCCCATTCAGGTAATGCACTACCGTTTACCAGTACTGGGTTTCAGGGTTGGAGACTTCACGTATATTACTGACGCAAATTATATTTCAGATGAAGAGAAAGAGAAGATAAAAGGCAGTCGTGTATTGGTACTCAACGCACTTAGAAGAGAGTCGCACATCTCTCATTACACCTTAGATCAAGCCATGGACTTAGCCAATGAACTGGGTGCTGATATCACTTACCTCACTCACATCAGTCACCAGTTAGGGAAGCATGAAGAGGTGGAGTACGAGCTGCCACCTCACATTCGACTGGCTTATGACGGATTGGAGATAAACCTGTAATCGTGAAATTCACCGCTCAACTGGTTGCACAACTGGCAGATGCTTTTGCCTCAAAATTAAATGGTTTCAATTTTGAAGAAGCTTTTTCAGGAGACAAAGACGAATTAGTCATCGTATTCCAGCGTGGAAATGAATTCATAAGCCTGAGTTTTATTTGGAGGTTCAATAATTTGTTTTTACTATTCAGTGATGAACAAAAATCAAAACCAACTCCCCACAACAGATACTTTAATGAACTGAAGGGATTATCTCTAAACGGAGTTTTTCGGCATAATCAAAACCGCTCATTTCACATAGAACTGGAAAATGGTTATACATTACTGTTCAAATTGTACGGGGCATTGGGTAATGTATTTTTATTGCAAAACAACGCACTGTTGTATCACTTTCGTAAAACCATTTCGGCTGATTACGCTTTTGATGCAGCTACTTTATTCAGCGAATTCCACCCCGAGGCAGCAGGCAAAATTCCGTCTGATTCAGACGTTATACATGAACTGAACAGTATTCAGTTAAAGGAACTCAAGACGCATAATTTCGAAGAAAAGAAAAAGCATGCTATTCAAGGTTGTCGCAATGAGCTAAAACGTTGTCAGCAACTTAGAGTAAAATCAGCAAGTGCATTATTGGTGTTAAAACAAGAGATACCAGCTGAAGAAATAGGTCATATTCTCATGGCTAACCTGCATATTGTTCCCTCTGGCATCAAAGAAATAACGTTAGATGATTTTTACAGAAATGTACCGATTACCATACGTTTGAAAGAACAATTGTCAGCACAACAAAATGCAGAATATTATTACCGCAAATCAAGAAACAGAAAATTGGAAGAGCAGGAGTTGTTGGTAAAAATCAAAACTGTAGACGAGCAAATAAAACACTTAACAGAAGAGTTAATCACACTTGAGCAAACGGGTTCAATTAAAGAACTCAGGCAACTTGAACCACCACCAAAGAAAGAAACAGATAAAACTACTTCAGTACATTTTCATTTGTTTGAACTTGATGGATATAAAATTATGGTAGGGAAGAAAGCCAGCTCCAATGATGAACTTACTTTTAAAATAGCCTCAAAAAATGATTGGTGGTTGCATGCTAAAGATGTTAGCGGTTCTCATGTAATTGTAAAAACCAAGATAGATCAGGCAGAGTTACCGGGTAATGTTTTGGCTTATGCATCCTCACTTGCAGCCGGTTTCTCAAAATCCCAGCACAGCTTAATGGTTCCTGTAATATACACTCAACGTAAACTGGTACGCAAACCTAAGGGTGCTTTACCTGGCGAAGTTGTATGTGAACGGTACGAGTTAATTATGGCTGAACCGTATAAAAAAACAAGAGGACCGAAGTCCTCCTGAGGTTTTAGTTTGGTTAGCTAACACAATAGCAATAGATTAGTTATTCTCTGTGAACATAATAGGTGGAGCTGATCCGGTTGGATCAAAGTTTTTTGTGTTCACATACAACACCCCGTTTTCTTTCTTTATGTAGGTAATGGTTTTTTCTTTTCGATTAACATACACGTTCTCCATTATTCTTTGAGATATATGTTCCATATGTCCTTTAATTTCAGTGTATTTGGCCTTATCAATGGATAAAGTATATTCAACGCAAATATTGTTGACATCAAATTTCCACTGAGCAGTATCTCGGCCTTCCACTAAAGAAATTACAGAGTATTCTCTGTAATTGGAAATATGGTATTTTGCTTTTTCTTCTTTTAGAACCTGCTCTACATAACTCATGTTATACCTGATATAATCCTGAGCTTTTGCTTTACTAATGTCTCCCATTATCCAAATGGAGAGAAGGTAAAAGGCGTTTCTAATATTACTCATGCTTACGGTTTTTATGCAGTTTTCGAATACGAAGTTAGCGATTAAGAACGCTGTCGAATAAGTAGTTCCCCACACTTACAGTGTTTATTGTATTTTAAAATGAACATATTTACATATTTTCATATAATATGTCTGTAACGAAAAAAGCCCTGAAAAAATTCAGGGCTTCTAAAAATCGATTGGCGTTTAATTAAGCCACAGCTGCGCTGTGTTTTGTTGCCAGATAACGTTCGGCATCTAAAGCGGCCATGCAACCTGTGCCTGCTGCTGTTATAGCTTGGCGGTATACTTTATCCTGTGCATCTCCGCAGGCAAATACACCTTCAATATTGGTTTTGCTGGTGCCGGGGATAGTTTTGATGTATCCTTGTTCATCTAAATCAATCCACGGAGTGAAGATTTGAGTGTTAGGAGTATGGCCAATGGCAACAAAGAAACCGCTTATGGCCAATTCTCTTGTTTCATTTGTTACACTGTTTTTCACCCTGACTCCGCTTACCTTATCTTCTCCTAAAATTTCATCCGTTTCTGTACTGAAGAGTACTTCAATATTTGGTGTAGTAAGTACACGATGTTGCATAGCCTTTGAAGCTCTGAACTGATCTTTGCGCACCAGCATATACACTTTGTTACAAAGTTTGGCCAGGTAAGATGCTTCTTCACATGCTGTATCACCTGCACCTACAATAGCTACATCTTTTCCGCGGAAGAAAAATCCGTCACATACCGCACAGGCTGAAACACCTCGGCTGTTAAGACGTTGCTCTGAAGGTATGCCCAGCCATTTAGCTGATGCCCCGGTGGATATAATAACGGTCTCGGCAAGTATCTCTTTGCTTTCATCAATGGTAAGCTTGTAAGGTTGTGCAGAGAAATCAACTGCTGTTACCATACCGTAGCGTACATCAGCTCCTAAACGCACAGCCTGTTCTTTAAACAGATTCATCATTTCAGGGCCTTGTATGCCATGTGGGTAGCCTGGGTAATTCTCAACTTCTGTGGTGATGGTTAATTGACCACCCGGTTGCATACCTTCATATAAAACCGGTTTCATATCAGCACGTGCAGCATAAATGGCTGCAGTATATCCGGCTGGTCCTGAACCTATAATTACGCATTCGTGTTTTTCTGTTGTCGACATATGTTATCTGTGTTTTAAGGGTTGCAAATTGATAATTTTCAGCCTTTTTTCAGACTGAAGTTACAAACAAATTACTGAGCAAAAGTTTTGCCCGTTGAATTTATTCAGAAATAATGGCAGCAACATGTGGATAGTAATACATTTGTGTCATGAAATGGATGTTAGACATCAGTATTCCTGAGCCTGAAAGGAAACTTACTTACGATGATACTTTGCTGCTCATTGGTTCCTGCTTTACGGCCAATGTTGGTAAGGCATTGGAAGGACTTAAGTTTCGCACACTTTATAACCCTACAGGCATTTTGTTCGACCCGCTGAGCGTAGCCCGTCATCTGCAGGATTACACACAAAAAAAAGTCTACCAACCGCATGACCTCTTTGAACTGAACAGTATTTGGAACAGTTGGCAGCACCACAGTAGTTTTTCGTCAACAGACAGGATGAAATCTCTGGAACTTATAAACAGTTCCATTGAAAAGGCTCATCAGCACCTTCAGGAAAGCAATATGTTGCTCATCACTTTGGGTACCGCATTTTCTTACCGCCATCAACCTGATAATATTCCGGTGGCGAATTGCCACAAGGCACCTGCTGCAGCTTTCATCAAGCACCTTCTAAAAGTAGAGGAGATAGTCAATGCTCTGAAACCAGCTATTCAACCTTTGTTGGAAAGCAATAAAAACCTGCAGGTGGTTTTTACCATAAGTCCGGTGAGGCATATACGAGATGGTGTAATTGAAAACAACAGGAGCAAGGCCCGATTAATTGAGGCGGTGCATCAACTGGTGGAAGAAAATGAGCGTTTGCTGTATTTTCCATCCTACGAAATTGTGATTGATGTTTTGCGTGATTACCGCTTCTATGATGCTGATTTGGTTCACCCCAATTATGCGGCTACGCAACATGTATTTGATTTGTTTTGTAAACATTACATGGACAAAGGGACGCTAAACTTGATGGAAGACGTATATAAACTTGTATTGGCTAAAAACCATAAACCGCAACACCCTGATTCAACCGCGCATCAACAATTCAGGAAAGTACAAAAGCAAAAGTTGGAAGATTTGAAATCTAAACTTCCTCAATTGAATTGGGAGGAAGAAGAGGAAGGGCTGAGTACTTAGTATATTTGTATAATTGGTACGTTGTATTCGAAGTTTAAAAGTGTTTTATATCAATAGGTTAAGATGGACATAAGTTGATAAATTATGTCATTCTGCCTACCATTTCCTCCAATTATGCCATTTGTAGCAAACACAAACGATAAATTCCAATTAAGTGCTGTGGTAAGTTCTCCATTTGCCTTTGGGTTTATGCCACCTGAAAATTGATCAATCACAGGTGATGGTTGCGCAACGGTAACCTTTATCTGTTTCGTAAAATGCCGTTCACCATTTCGCATACACTCATGATAAATATAGTTGTTAGGCGATGTTTAGTACTGGCTATTTTACAATAGAGACATATCAATTATTGCTCAACGCTTACCGATATATATTGCTATCATATTGCTTAGTGTATTCAGGTATTGAATCTGGTATGTTGCACCCACAAGGCGATTCGAGTTTAAATTGCTATTATCAGTGCCAAATAAAATGGCTACAGGCGCTAAAGACAAACCAACATCTAAGATTATCTGAATACTTAAAAATTCAGCATTTCAAAACCTTCCAGCTTCTCAACCCGCAATTCTGGAGAATACATCCACCGTGCCATCGGAATTAGCAGTGAAAACATAACGGCTATCGTAGGAGGCTATTATAAACTGCGCCCAGGCACTGAGTTGGATAATCTGTGGCGCGTTGTTTGGGGATTGAAGGTTTAAAATGGCAAGCGTATTATTTCCGGTTAGCGACACAAAGGCAAATTTACCATCAGGGGTAAAACAAATATATTCAGGTTCATTACCCAAATTGATGGTTTGTAGTGTTGTACTCAGGTTGCTCAAATCAATTACCGACAGGGTGCCATCATCGACATTGGTAGTATAGGCATGTTGGCCAGAAGGTGTAATGCTTACCAATATGGATGCATTGCCAACCTGAATAGTAGCAGGTGGAGTTCCCAGTTGTGTGAGGGAAAGTGCGCCTACCTGGTTGTAAGCAGTAGCCAGCGCATATTCATTGTTTGGTGATATGGCCAGTCCTATAACGCCTGAGGTATTTCCAAAGGTAAACGTTTGAGGTGGTAACCCCTGTGGGTTTGTATCAATTACAGTGATACTGTTGGGGCCTGTTTCAGGCTGATTACCGGTAATTACGTACCTGGAGTTTGGGCTAATTGCTAACACGTTTGGCGAACTATCCAGGTTCACATATTGTACACTGTTATTGTTATTCAGATTAATGATAGCAACAGTATTGGTTACTACATCACTTATTGCTGCCAGCAGGTTTCCATCTGCAGAAGCGGCTATGGCGGTTGGTCCAAAATTAAGCGGATAACTTTGGTATTTAGAAAACGCCATACCATCGGTTTGGTAGTTGGTAATGGTGTTAGCCACACTATCTCCTGTATAAAATCCCATGTAAGCAGGCTGTATACAAAGGCTGGTGGTGTTAGCTGTAGAGGGGCTATTAACCGGAGTAGCTGTAAGGTTATTTATATTTATTAATACCATATTGCCGCCTTGCTGCAGCATAATGATTTGGCTGTTATCGTAAGTAGCACATATACTTAAAGGGGCAGCATTTGGGGCAGCAACAGTGGTTACTTTTGCCCAGGTATTGGAAAGAGGAGGAACAAAAGCCGTTGCAATAATGTGGATGGACGAATCGGCCATAATAGCAATAGCCATACCATTCCCATAAACTAAGTTATACACCTGCTGGCTGAATTGGATGGTTTGCTTAAGGGAGAAGTTGCTCAGATCCAATACAGCTATATTGTTACCGTCAGCAAGAAACACAAAGGCGTATTTTTCATCAGCGGAGAAGTAAGTGGCTTCTGGTGTTTTGCCTACAATAATGTTTTTTATTAATTGCAGGCTGGTCATATCTATTACAGAAACGCTTCCTGCAAATGGGTTGCTTGTTATAGCATGTTTACCGGATGCCGTATACTCCATTGTTAAAGGAATATTACCTACAGGAATAAAATTGATGCCGGCATTCAGGTTTTGTAAATTCACCATCAGGATATATGTATCAAGCATTACGTTTGCATAATGCCCATCAGGTGATAATGTGAGTGGTGCTTCTCCAATGGTATAAGTCCCAAGGTTAACCGTTTGTGGTATTGCGGTAGGATTGGTAAGATCAATAATAGATAACGTATAGTTATAACTGTTGGCATCAGGTTGGAGATTGCTGTTGCAGGTGGTTACTACCAGGTGGCTGCTATCCGGGGTAATGGCTGCCTGAAGTGGTGTAAGTTGAAGGTTCACGGTACATTCCAATGACAAGTTAGAAGGATTGCATATGGCCAGGCCCGTATCTCCGCATGCAACAATTACTGAATTATTTGGAGCAACGGTTACATCATCAATGTCGCCAATGTTACAATTAATCGTTTGAATAGGAGCGTTCAGGTTTTTAATTGCTAACACGTACACTGTGCTGCTATTGTTGGTGATATAGGCATGCTCGCTGTCCGGATCAAAGGTAATGGAGCAAATAGTGCTTGTGCATACCTGCACTATTTGTGGAGTAGCTGAGAGGTTGGTAAGATTCACACATGCAATATTGCCGGAGTTCCCACCAACCAGCAGCATGGTTCCATCAGGGCTGGTAGCGGCTATGCTGCTTGTATCAATGCCAAGTGGTATTGATGTAATATCTTGCCATTGCTTCATAAGCACCACAGCTGAGCTGGTATAACCGTTTTGTCCTACGGCAGTAATCTCATATTGCTCGCTGAAAGGCGGGCGGATGCTTACAGGTTGCGAGGGATTTGCATCTAATAGATTATCTGTCCATGAACCTTCTACATTGATTGCATTGGTAGTTGTCCAATTTAATTGTAATGTTAAACCTCCATTTACGATGATTAAATTTCCGGTGAAGCTATTGATTACCGGCAACTGCTCTGCTACAGGCACAATAACCTGCGGGGTAGCCGTTACAGTAGTTCCATCAACTACTGCGGTTACAGTTAATGTAAAGAGGGTCGTTTCAGCTATGGTTAATGCCGGTTGTCCTTCACCCGGATAGGTGCCGTAGTTGCCTATCGATGCCGCAATGGGTGTTGTAGATCCGGTAGCCAGGTTGGTGTATTGCAATTGGTAAGTAGCACTGGAAGGGCCATTCCAGGAAAGGGTTACATTTCCTTCTTCAGAAAGATAAGTTGGTGAAGCTGTGAAAACGATGCTTCCCCAGCCGCCAGGAAAAACAGAAACACTTAATACCTGAGTTGGCGTACCCTCAGAACCTTCTGTAATGGTTATGGCAGAAGCTCCGGCTGCATTGTTCAGTTGAATATTGCTAAAGGTAAAAACCAAACTTTCATTTGGGTTTACTTGCACAGGTGCTGAAACAGGAGTAAAAACAAAAGTATAGGAGCCTCCCGTTTGATTGGCTTTATCCTGCTGCCATCCTGCCGGAACAAGCACATTTATTTGTGCAGGAGTATTGGTAAGATCATCAGCCGCAGCACCAATTTGGATTTGAATACTTATGCCCTGAAGTGAAACCTGAGAAGAGGTAGCATTGCGTCCAGTGAATGTAATGATCGCATCTGTTAACCCTGCGGTTAATGGTCCGGGTGTGGTGTTGAAAGAATAGGTGAGTTGTGTGGAAGACATATTTGGTTTTTTTTGACTGTTGTGCAAAGAATGAATTTAATTCTTATAAAGTAAGCATTGATGCAATGAGTAAAAGAAACTTTATTGAGGCCAGGTTTCTTTTAACATAATAAGCTGTCCATTGATGTTGAAATTTAAAGATAAATTTGTAATAAGTGCCTGGTGATTGTTTAATACCAGTATACTTCCACCATTGTTTGCAACTGGAAATGTTTGCCCGATGCTATTCAGTTGGGTTAAATTAAACACAGTAACCACACCATTTACCGGATCGGTTATTATGGCGCACCTGCCATCAGGTGTAATAGCAATAGCATTGCTTTCAGGTCCCAAATCCACATTGCTAATAATTTGAGTAACCTCCATCTCGCTGATGCTGATTAGGCAAATATTTCCACCTGTGCAAAGCACCACGGCATAGCTGTTATCTGGCGCAATGGCCATTGCCACCGGTGTACCGGAAAGTGCAATGGTTTTCGGGGGTGTTACCAGATTATTTACATCAATAACAGACACGGTAAATTCGGACTGATTCAAAACAAACAAGTAATTGTTGTCTATGGTAACCCCAATTGCTATCGGATTCTTACCAACAGGTATTGTTTTAGGTGAAGCCGTGAGATTTGTTATATCTATTACTGATACGGTGCCATCGGTTTTATTCAACACAAAAAGATAATGGTTGTCTGTTGTGGTGGCAACAGCTACAGGCCCATTGCCAACTTGCATCTTCGGTGGAGGTTTACTCGGGTTATGAGGGTTATTTACTTCAATTGCAGTTACGGTGTTTGTATCATCTACCACAAAAACATATTTGCTATTGGCTGTTATGGCCAGCAGGTAAGGTCGGCCATGTAAACCAATGCTTCCAGCTGGTGGTACAGTTGGATTGTTTACATCAATCACTGACAAGCAGAAGTTTTCATAACCTGCTACAAAAACGTATCGGTTATCCGGGGTGATGCATAAACAATCCTGTTTGTAACCGCTGGCACCTGCACCAGTAGTTATGGGCGGGCTGGTGGGGTTTTGGAGAGAAATAATGGCCACATACGGATTGGTTGTATTACCGGAAAGGATAAAAGCGGTATTCAGGTTGGAGGTAACAGCAATTGACCCTGAGTATATAAATGTGTCACATATGGTGTTTTGCTCCCAGGGTAATACCAGAAATGCCTGGTTGCTGTTATTGCCATTGCCGGAGGTTGCCGATATGCAATAGCTTGGATTGTAAGGTGACGTAAGTATGCTGGGCGATTCAGGATTTGCAACCAGTATATTATTGGTCCATGAACCTGTTACTGAACTGGCATTTTCAGTTGTCCAGTTTAGTGATAACTGCGATGGATTGGTATTGGCAACCTGTCCGGTAAAACTGGTTATCAGGGGAGCGGGTTCGGCTACCATTATGGTAAGCTGCGGAGTTGCTGTTAGCGATGTTCCATCTACCATGGCTGTAACTATTAGCGTAAATAGGGTGGTTTCGCTTATGGTGAGTGGCGGTTCTTTATCTCCGGGGTAGGTTCCATAGTTGTTCAAGGGTGTGCCATTGGCCGCGGGTATTGTAACGATTTCATTCGTTGTACTATCGATGTATTGTATCTGGTAGGTAGCCCCTGAAGGACCACTCCAATTCAACGCTATGGGTCCCGGTTCAGATAAATTGGTTGGGGATGCTGAATAACTGATACTACCCCAGCCCCCGGGAAAAACAGAAACAAGAAGTGGCTGCGTGGGACTACCAGGTGTTCCTTCCGTAATGATAATATTGGAGGCCCCTGCCGCATTATTCAGGGCAATATTGTTGAAGGTAAATACCAAACTCGTACCCGGATTTACAATAAGCGGTGCGGTAGCCGGATCAAAAACAAAGGTATAGGTGCCCGAAGTTTGATTTGTTTTTGTTTGCTGCAATCCTGCTGCTACCATCACACTTATCTGCCCGGGAGTATTTGTGAGATTGGTAGCTCCGGTACCTATGGGCAGTCCTATGGTGATGCCCTGAAGCGAAACATCCGAACCGGTATTGTTTTTTGCCGTAAAAGTGATAATGGCATCAGCTAAACCTGCCGTGAGCGGGCCAGGTGTGGTACTTAGGGAATATGTAAGTTGTGTGGAAGGCATATGGTATTTTTTTATTTGACTGTAAGAGATTAAGAACTTAAGGTGAGATTGAGTTCATAGATCATGGCATTTCCGTTGCTGTTTACGCCAAAAACAAACCCCTGTTTACCGTTGGTTGCAAACGCAAACGACATATATTGAATGCCCGGATACAGTGTATTTACATTGGCCATAGGATGGCTGGTTCTTATTACGGATACGCTGCCATCACCATTACCTGTAAACACATAATTCCCGTCTGGTGAAATGCCAATGCCGGAAGGTCCTGGATTTACCCCAATGGTTACAGGTGGTGCAGACAGATTATTTACATCAATTACAGAAACGTTGTTCGAATTGGTATTGGCTACAAATAGATAATTCCCATCTGGTGTTACAACAGCTCCGCTGGGAAACATTCCAACTGGGATGGTTTGTGCAGGTGCACTCAGGTTGTTGATATTCACAGCCGAAACTGAATTTCCATTTTGATTGATTGAAAATACATAGTTACCGGACGCAACCAGGCTATATGGAGCCGCACCTGTGTCTATTATTTGTGTTGGCAGGCTCAGATTATATAATGGAAATGCAAATACCTGATTGTTGTATAAAGCGGCTGCAAAAGCATAATCTCCGCTGGTAGAAAAAACTGTGCTGTACAAAGCAGCATTGGCCTGAATAACCTGAGGGGGAGCAGCAATGTTGTTAATATCATAAACCTCAACATTTACCGAGTTGTTGTCTGTAATAAGCAGTTGATTGCTTCCGGGTGCAACTGCAAATGATAGTGGTGAGAAGCCTCCTGGTGAGAAACCGGTATTAATCACCTGTGGCGGTACATTCAGGTTGTTCAAGTTTATTACCCAAAAAGCGGTACCCAGTTTGGAATTCACAAATGCGTAGTTGCCGTTGGGTGTGACAGTGATAATAATAGGGTCGTTTCCAACGGTAATGGATTGAATAAAATTCATTCCAGGCAGTTCAAATACCGATATGTCAGAGGAGTTATTACTAACACATAATGCATATTGATTATCGGGGGTAATAACAAAGTTGCCAACACCAATATTTGATGTTATCAAATTGCCAAGTTGCCATTCCAATGTGATGGTGCTTGGCGGACTCTCAGTTCCGTTACTTGAAACCGCCTTAATAAAATAGGAAGCACTGGAAGGGTTATTGATTATGGTAGGTGAGGTCGGATTCGCATCTAGGGTATTGCTGGTCCATGAGCCTTGAACAATGGCAGCATGTTGTGTACTCCAGCTTAGTTTTATGGCTAATTCTCCGTTTGGCCCCTGTGTGATTGTGCCGGTAAAGTGATCAATTACGGGTGGTAGTTGCGCTACGCTAACCGTTACCTGCGGGGTGGTTTCCAGCAATATACCATTTACCACTTCGCTTACACTTAGGGTAAATGTGGTAGTTTGGCTAATAGTTAATGCAGGCTGTTTCACACCAGGGTATATACCAACATTGCTCAACACAGGCTCTCCCGGTGCCGGTATATCTATAACTGTGCTTGGTGGATCAAGGTATTGTATTGAGTATGTTGCACCGGCAGGGCCACTCCAGTTTAAAATAACATTTCCGGGGCCAGGTAAATTGGAAGCTGAAACGAGGTTGAAACTAACTCCACCCCAGCCACTGGGAAAGATAGAAACGGATTTTGAAATTGTTGGATAACCGGAACTCCCTTCTTTTATGGTGATTTCTGTTACTCCTGCAATATTATTAAGGGCTATATTTGATAAAGTAAAATAAACAGAATCACCCGGACTAATTGTTAAGGAAGTACCAGTTTGCGGGACGAATAAAAATGAATATAGCCCCGGGCTTTGAGGTGAAGTGTTTTGTTTCCAGCCAGCCGGAATGCCTACAGCAATTTGTGCAGCCTGGTTTGTGAGTTTATCTGAACTTGTACCAACCTGAATGGTAATTTCAATTCCCTCAATACTTATTGGGTTATTTGTTGGGTTGGTAGCTAATAGGGTAAAACCTCCGTTGGTTAGCCCTGCCGTAAGCGGGTTCGGATTGGTATGAATAGCGTAGTTGAGTAAGGGAGATGACATATGGATATATAATTTTGTTAGGCTCTTGTTTTGTGTCTTTAAATCAATTTTTTTATCTTGGGTATACGATCCTGTTTATGCTGTATAAGGTTAAGTATCCATCCCTGTTGTATTCGACAGGTATTCCATTTTAATAATTTTCTTAACCCGCAGCTTTATAGGTTATCCAGTTAAATGTTACATTTAGTCCATCTTCCCATGGATCCTCATAAGGCCAGAATGTAGTGCCACTGGCATACCATACCACAGCAATGGTTCCGTCCGGGAATTTTATGGCCCATGCCGTTCCAACGCCTGTAGGCACTCCACCTGATGAATAAGCGTTAAAAGTGTAAATGGTAAACGGATTAAACGAAGAGCTGTATGGCAATGAAAGTAAGCTCTCATAGTCAACATTCGGTGAGTTGAGTGATGCTATCTGTAAATTGGAAGGCAAAACAAGAAATATAGTAATTGTTTGCCCTGGTCCACCTCCATCGGTTTGAACAGAAAATGCTTCAAGTCCGTTATTGATTACCACCTGCCATTCTTCTGTTGGATTAGCGTTTTGCCAGTAACCTATATTCCCAAATGAATTTGATGTTGACCCTTCGCATAACAACCAGTATGTTGCTGTTGCAGGTGGTGTTGTTTCCCCTGAAGCTGTCATAAAATAACTGGTTGATACGAGTGGAGCCGGTATAACCACAGAACCTTGTGCTGCCTGAGCCCCGGTGAAATTGCCTATGCCCGTTATTTGTACCAAACTGGCATTGGCTGTGGTCCAGGTGAGGGTAATGGTTTGTGGTGCACTGCCATATTCAATTGTTCCGGGAACAGAAGTGAATGTGAGAATTTGAGGCGGAGCCGGAACAACCGAAACCGTTTGCTGACTTTGTGTTTTAAATAGTGTGCCAGCTATTTCTTCTGTAACCGTGAGGGTAAATACGGTAGTTTGTCCAATGTATAAAGGAGGGTTTGTACTACCCGGATAAGTGCCGTTGTTGCTGAGCGGTGGATCTCCCTGTGCCGGAATATTGATCACAGCGTCAGTGGCCGGATCGAGATAACTGATCTGGTAAGTTGCTCCTTGTGGCCCATCCCACACCAGGGTGATATCGCCAGGTTCAGGCAATTGGGGAGGAGTGGCTATAAAGGTAATGCTGCTCCAACTGGCCGGGTAAACAGATACTTTTTCAATATGCGTTGGGTATGGTTCAAGTGAGGTACTTCCCTCAGTAATGGTAAGCTGGCTGATTCCGGCTTGTGCGTTTAATACAATATTGGTTAAAACAAATACCAGCGAGCCTCCATTGGCAATCTGTACTTTGTTTTCAGGAGGAGTAAATACAAATGTATACGCACCGGATGAAGTCTGTGGTTTTGATATGGTCCACCCTGTTGGCAGAATGGGTGTTACCTGTGTCGGCTCATTGGTTAAATCATTAGAAGCAGTTCCGGTGCAAATAGTTATTTCCATTCCCTGAAGCGTTACTACCCCACCTGAATTGTTGGTGGCAAGAATGGTTAATACACCATCATTCAATCCTGCAGTAAGCGGATTAGGGCTTGTAGTAAGGGCGTAGGTGAGTGCTGGAGATGACATAAATGTTTGGGATTAAGTTATAAGGTTAAATTGTTCTCACATTCTATTGTATCCAGTTGTACAATGAAACATCGTGTTTCCGGTACTACACATCGCTTTGAAAAGAATGGTTGAAAGAGTCTTTGCCTGGTTATCATAATTACCTAAATGTATTTGATAGTTAAAATGGTTAATCCGTTGTGCTATAAACCATCCAGTAAAATACAAAGGTTACGCTATCTGTTAGTATCGGAGGAAAAGGGAAATGTTCGTTAACATCAAGCTGACCCTCCGTGTATTGAATGGCAACAATATTACTATTGGGGAATTTTAATGCCCACGAAGTGTTCAGTCCTACCGGTGATATAGCCGGATTGTTCTCATCGGTTGAAATATATGCAATGGTAAATGGATTAAATAAAGAACTGTACGGAAGTGCAATCAGGGTTTCATAATCAGTATAAAAGTTTGTTATAGGTGCAGCCAATACATTGCCTGAAAATGGTAACTGAATAGTGTAGGTGGGTAGAGTTGATCCGTTGGCAGGAACGGCCTGAATAGTGAAGCATTCAACCCCGTTGCTGAGTTGTACCGGAAACTGTTCATTAGGGACTAAACTCGCAAACACAGAGTTAGTAATAGTTGAAGAACCTACATATATAAGCCAGTAATTTTGTGTTGCCGGAGGGGAAGTGCTTCCATAGGCTGTCATTAAATATTGAGTGGACACATCAGGTGTAGGGATATTTATAGATCCCTGGGCGGCCTGGGCACCAGTAAAATTGCCAATACCTGTAATCTCTAGTACTGAAGCATTGCTGGTCGTCCATTGAAGTTCAATATTAGCAGGCGGGTTGTTGGCATTAATATTCACCGGTGTTGCGGTAAAAGAAAGTATTTGGGGTGCAGGTGCAACAACTGCTACAGTTACCTGTGGAGTAGCAGTAACCGTGGTACCATCAACCACAGCAGTAACCGTTAACGTAAAAAGCGTGGTTGCTGTTATATTCAATGCCGGCTGACCCTTGCCAGGATAGGTGCCATAATTATCTAAGGTAGCTGTTATGGGTGTGGTAACTCCGGTAATCAGATTGGTATATTGCAACTGGTAGGTAGCACCAGATGGGCCGTTCCACGACAAGGTTACATCCCCGGCTCCATCTAAATAAGTGGGTGAAGCCGAGAAAATAATATTACCCCAGCCTCCCGGAAAAACAGAAACACTCAGCGCCTGCGAGGGAGTACCCGCTGTACCTTCTGTGATAACAATATCTGAAGCACCGGCCGTATTGTTCAGTTGAATATTGTTGATGGTAAAAACCAAACTCTCATGGGGGGCTACCTGCACCGGTGATAATGTGGGTGCAAACACTAAGGTGTAAGAACCTTGTGTCTGGTTGGGTTTATCTTCTTGCCATCCAACCGGAGTTACTGCATTCATCTGTCCCGGATTATTGGTGAGGTTGTTGGCACCTGTGCCGGTAGAAACACCAATGCTTAAACCCTGAAGGGAAACAAGAGATCCACTATTATTGGTGGCAGTAATGGCAATGATAGCATTGGCGAGACCCGCAGTGAGTGGACCCGGAGTAGTGCTAAGTGCATAGGTGAGTTGTGTTGCCATCGGCTGGTTGGTTTATTGGGTTAATTATTGGTTGTGTTATTCATTATCAATATTGGTTAGTTGCAGCCAACCCTCCCTTATGGCTGGTGGTTGCAACGGAAAACGGGCAACATCATTGGCATTTACGATGGTGTTTTGTATATAGGTGCCTTTCACATTTTGGAGCCAGTTCCAGGTTCCCTGTTTGGTAGCCGGCTCTGGTGTGCGCAAGTTGCCACCATCTGCCAGTATAGGTCCGGTTTCAAAATTTACCAGCAAGTTTTTCAGAAAATCCTGCACCAGATAACCAGGTAAAGCCGCTGAAGCTACTGGTAAAATACCCGAATACCCATGCACCGCACCCAACGGATCCATCAGCAAAGTAACCGATACTGTGCTTCCGTCTGCCAGCACATTGAGGTTGCCATTATAGGTGCCTGTTTGTGTATTTAAAATGGGCTGCACAAAGGTATCACCTGCTGAAAGAGTAGGCGCATCATGTACACTGTAAAAATTATTATAGGCATCGGATCCGGCTGAAAAGAAATAACCCATCAGCCCATCATTGCGCAATTGCAGGCTGCCCAACGTAAGCGGGAATGAGGTTGTTTCGGCATCGCCTGTATCCTGAACCGGAGTAAAATTGCTCGCTGTTGATCCCGGTGTGAGCATCTCATTAAACAACTGATTGGTTGCCGGCTCTCCGTTTAATTCCAAACCTACCTGCATGTTTACCACTGCCAGCGGTCTTCCCATCAGCGCACTCATAAACGTATCACTTTGCCCACCCAGCGGGGCCGACATCCATAAGGTTTCGTCAATCACCTGCATAAAATCACTGAACACCGCTGTGGTTTGTACAGCCAGCTGACTGATTACACTGCATAAGGTTGAGTTGCTTATATCTTGTGGTGAGGCAGGTGCATTGGCATTGCCCGGAGCCGGCCTCCACAATGGGTTTGTTGAAAGTGGCAGCAATTCACCAAGCAGGTTCCCGTCCCCGTCATACACATCAATGCTGTTGTCTAAATGGTTGGGCAAAATCCATCCGCATATTGGATTATTATTGGTGGCTGTTGTAAGTGTGGCCGAAAGGTCGTTAGCCATAAACTCCATGTTGAGCCTCGCACTTTGTGCCAGCCGCGGACCAAGTATAAAAGGTGAATTCAGGTTGGTTGGCGCTACCAGCGATGCCGGAGGTGTAATGGATGGGCTGAGGAGTGGCTGGAAACCATTAGGTGTATTCGGAACGCCCAGATTACATACCTGCCCGAATGCATCTACCAGTTGCATACCGGCAAACGTTACCAAACCACCGCGTATAGGGAAGAAAATATTTCCTGTTTCTGCCGTTTCCAGGATAGGTGTGTAGTTGTGCTGGCCTTGTATCAGGTCGCCAACAGGTGGGCCGCTGGCAGCGGTGGCATTGGCTGGAACAGGGTTGGGTACAGGGTTGCCTGAAACCGGTGGGTTTATAGAAGTTTGTAAATTTAACGTGAGCAACTGGCTGGTTAGTCCGCTCAAACTCTGGCTCATAATGTCCCAGTTCATCACAGTATTCAACAGGCTTTCTAATTGGGTACTGTCAATTGCCGGATGATTATGGAGGTACTTGCTGAGTGCACCCTTCAATACATTTTGTATATAGGGAACTGCCACGCTGCGTCCGGATAGTTCCAGGTTATAAGGTGTGCTGCCGGATATGCCATTGCCTGTCCACTGATAATGTTGCCCGTCAAATGTCCATGAAGTCATATCAAAGTTGGCGGTGCCATCATTGGTAATGGTAGGATAATAGTTAACCATCCATTCCATCCAAAGTGGCGACCATGCCTGCGACCATAAGCTGTAAGCCATAGGGCTTGGTGGTGTACCCACCCAATTGCCTCCGGGTGTAGCCGCATTATTCAGCAGGTTCGTGATGCAGGTGTTCAGTTCAGTTGCATTCGTACCACTCACCGTGTTTGCCATGGTTTGGGCACACAATGGATCGCTGAAAAAAGCTTCGGTTAGCAGATTAGGTATAGCAGGTACCTGAGTATAGGCTGATAACGGGTTTAGTATACTTGCTGAAAAATTGCTTGCTTCAACATTGGGTTCGCCTGAAGCTGCAATACCTGTAATGGTTTGTGCTCCCAGCCGAACAGTTAAGGTACCATCTGCATTATACACACCATCACGTCCGTATTTATTTGTCATGCCGGCTCCGCACACAAGCACTACCGGATCTACAGGATGTTGAAAGTTAGGTGCTGCGGTGCCTTTCAGCAACAGGTTCAAGCTGCTTAACGTTACATTGCCTGTTCCGGTAGCAGATGGGAATGTCCAGTTGGTATCAGCCCAGTTGGTGGCCGAAGTGGGGTTGGTTGGATCGGGCAATGTAGCGCGTAAATTGGCCTGTTCATTATACAGGTTCCATACCTGCATAAATAAATCTGGATAGAGGTTATTTTGCAGAATATGTTGTAAGATACCCCAGTCGGGTGTTGTGGTAGGGTTTTCCCCAAATTTATTATATATCGAGATGGATTGCATCACATCCAGCCAGGTGATATACAGTTGATTTTGCAGCGAAGCCAGTTTACGTTGTCCGGCATCATAAGCCTGTTGGTTTTTATTCAGTGCTGCCAGTTGAGTAAGCAGCGCAGTGTTTTGAGCTGGTGTAAGACCGTCACCGGTAATATCAAAACTTTGGTTTTGCGCGGTAACCGATGCTACCGTCCAGATGGTTCCTCCGGGATCGTCACCAAACCAGCTTTTTTCAATTTGTTGTTGCACCAGGGTATTCCCTCCGGGTACACCATAATCATCCAGCACTTGCAGGTTGGCAGCTTGTATCAATGAGCATAAGGTATTTCCTGCAGCAAGCCAGGCCGCACTGTGGGATTTATCGCTCTGGCTTTGCACGCTGGCCTGATTCTGAATAAGTGCACTCAGGGCATCGACAGCTGTATTTCCAACCGCCACCTGCACATTGGCTGGCGAGGGAATATTGGGATTGGTTACATGTGATGAGGGCCAGGCCACATCAGCCACAAAACCATGGTACAGGGAAGTAGTAGGTGGTGAAGAAAGCAATTGTGTACCTGCTGGTAAACTCCATAACAGCTGAGCCAGTATACTTTCGAAATTAGCTGAAGTTGCACCTGCAAGCGGGTCGTGTGCGGGGTTGGAGTACCAACCAACTACCATATAACTGTAGTTGCCATTTGCCGGATTGGAGCTATCTGTAAATGAAAATACGTTTGGGTTAAATGGCTGGTATGCAGCAAATGAAATATTGCCCGGAGCCACTGCCTGCAGGAAAAAGTCAGCAGTACCCGGATCTCCCTGCGCTTCCCAGGCGCTAATTGCATAGTTTTTTCCTAATAAGGTACCATTTACGGTAATTGTACCCTTACTATCAATTGAAGGTGGATTAGCAGGGTCAATATATTGGGCCGTGCCGTTGCTGGTATCGGTATAATCGCTTTGTATTACCCAGGCCATGGTGCTTCCTGCCGGATTTCCCGGAGTTAAACGCACCACCAACCAGCGGTTAGGTGCGTAAGGAAACTGCTGCCCCAATTCTCCTCCGTGGGTTAGTGCATCGGGTAGTGCCCAGTGTAGGTATATCCCTTCGGCCGGCTTAATGCTGTTGCCGGGTATGGTAGGTGGCGGAAGCGGATCAGTATAATTGCTCAGGTTATTATAAGCTGCCTGATAAATGGCCATAGGCTGCTGGGTAGATGCATCTACCACAAAAGCATCCAGAAAAACGGGTACCAGCAGGCTGTTTGAATCGTTTTGAATAGGAGGGGTCATACTCGGTTACGTTAAAGGGGTAAAAATCATTTGTTCAGGTACACATACCATTTCTACGGCAAAAGAAGCAGGTGTTAGTGTTGGACTTCCGGGCAGCGCAGCTTCAATGGCGGCTACCAAACCAGTCGTTCCGGCAATGTTTAAAGCGGTGGTACCGGCACGTTGTGTTGCTTCTACTGTTGCCTGAGAGATGCTGCCTCCGGTAAGTGTACCAATATTGGAAGCAGAGAAACCGGTAATGCCGGGTATATATCGCAGGTCAATCATATTTCCAGCTTGTGCCTGCTCCATGCCAAAAACCAGTCCTTCGTTGGGCTGTGCAAATACAACCTGAGTAGGAATATCAGGGAAAATGGCGAACAGTAGATCTCCGGCCAGGTTATCCAAACGCAACGGATTCATTGGATTTCCCGTTGTGGCAGATACTGCGGTAACCTGCAGACCAGGCCAGTTGGCAATGTTTTGTGAACGCAGCAAAAAGCCGGCTGGTTGTGTTATATCAGGCGTATGCCCTTGCGCTGCAACACCCAACAAACCATCGCGTACCTCTGCCATCGCTTGTTGTACTTCCATGTACAGGGTATCACGCATCAACTGATTAAACAATGAGTCGCGGCTGCTTTGCACGCCAATGCTCAAAGCACCATCAAGCAAAGCATCGGTCCAGTTCTGGTCAATGTAAAAAAAGCGGATGGTTTCCTGAGGCAACATAACAGGATTGGCCACCAGGTTATTAAACGGAACATTATACAACAAGGCGGTGGAGGCCAGCCAACTTACTACGGTTTGTGCATCCTGGTCGGCATCCTGTACCTGTAGGGTACTCCCTGTTGGTATGGTTACGGTTCCGTTATACGCACTAATAGTGATTGTGGTGCTGTTCACTGGTGCATCGGCTGCCAGCGTTACCCACGCACTGCCGGCACTGCTGTAAAGAAACAGGGTATCTCCTGATGATAAAGCTTCCGATACACCGGGTGCAGCCAGTGAAATGCTCGTAGCTGCAGGAGCAAGCGGTGCGGATAAGGTTCCCAGGTTATCTAAACCGGAGAGGTGCTGCAATAGGTTTACAATCACAGGCTCCTGCATCAGCGTTAGTAAATCACCGGGTGCTGAAGGGGCTGTGTAGGGTGCTTCCTCAATAATCTGGCTGCTGTCGGCTGGTGTAAATCCGCCTTTCGTACCTATGGTAGTAGCTATGTTCTGGTATAATTCAGTAGCAAAAAAATCTGTAAAAGCGCCTGTTACCACATCGGTATAAAGCAAATGCGATAAATCGGAAACACCGGTAGCCGTTAACGTTCCATCAGCATTCATCAACCCGTCTGCTACCATTTTTCCTGCATATACCGGGCTGGTCATGTATTCCATAATCAAGTCAACCAGGTGATAAGATGTTTTACGCCAACGCACCAGACTGGTGGCAAAGGATTGGCTGGCTAGTGCAAGTGAACGGCCTGTTTGAAAAGCTACCGAATAACTCTGATCAAAAATGCCGGTATTGGCATCAAATATCATCGCATCGGCTGAACTGAATGGAGTTGCAGGATTACCGGCCGCATTGTTGGTGCCCTGCAAAAAACGGGTTACCGGCACCGGAGACAAAGGCCCCCTGTACCAGGCAAATGTTTGGTCACCACTTTGCATCTCATAACTCAATGGTACATACCCATCATTCAGTCGTGTTTGTACTGCCTGGGTAGTGGCATCCGGATTTACAGGTGCTGTAGCTGGTGGTGGCATTTGCAATAAGAGTCCGGTACCATCAATGCTGTTGGCTGAAACCAGGTTATTCATCAGTTGTGAGAAATCCTGAGCAGGTTCGCTTTGCACATTGTAAGTCCAGCTGTATAAGGATACCATTCTTACAAAGTCGTAGGTGGTTGCTGATACGTTGGGCTGTCCTGTTGCCGAAAGTACCTGTTCAAATCCTTCCAGTGATACCAGGTGTGCAATATTGGTATTCATGGTAACGGGTGCGCTGGCCTGCACCGCAAACCGGTTGGCCACCACTGCGCTAAAAAATCCGGTTTGCCCGTGTACAATGGCTTTATTGGCTAAACTAACCTGCCTCGTATGTGCTAAAAATGTAGCATCATTCAGGCTTGGTAAAATATTGTTAAACAGGGCTACCGGAATATCTATGGTATTGCAGTAAATGGATGATTCATCTTCATTGGCTTCCAGGGTAAGGCTAGGGCCAAGTATCCGGCTTCCGGGCGTTAATACATCCTGAAGCAAACGGCTGCTTATCAGCGTGGGGTTTTGCTGACTACCTGCAGGGGGCAGAGGCTGGGGGCTGGGTAACTCGCCTTCTGAAAATACCAGCAGGGCCATCCACGGAATATTGGGTTGCAATGGTGTTAATGCCAGGTTGCGCTCCCACGGCAATGATTGTTCATTCATCACAATTTGTGGCAAAAAAGTGCCATAAATGCCCGTGCTGTTATTGGCCGGAAACACATGGTTTACATCAGCAGGCGGCAGGGAAAATCGTGGACCATTTACCAGAAATGATTGGGTTGCCGGAGCCTGTTGTGGTGAAGAGGGAACACCAGGTGCAGTTACTGCTTGCGAAAGGGTGATCGTATATTGTCCGTCTTTGAGAGAAGGCACATAATTATCATAAAAGTTGATAATCGTATCGCTTGAAGGATTGGTTGCGTTACTCATGTGAAATATGGAGTTTTAATACTGATTAGGTAGTGGGAATGATCATAGGTGAGCCGTTCAGGTAAGCACCGGGCTGGGCTGCCAGGTTTGATACACTGCCATTGGTTACAGGGTCTATACCAAATACAGATACCAGTGTCGTGTATACATCAGTTCTGGTAGCTGTAACGCTGGTGCTTAACAATGCCGTGCTGATGGTATTCCAGGAAGCTGTATCACTTTTTTCTACCTGCGGTATGGTTCCTGTTGCAGGTGTTGTTGAAGAAAGTGGCAGGTATGAGGTTGGGTTATCAACTGTAATATTGGCAAATGCCGTGGTGCTATCAATATTCAATGCATTTGCTCCGTTGGGTGTAAGCTGTGTAATGGCAGGGCTTATGGATGAAAAACCATTCAGTATACCGCTTAGCAGGCTGTTCATTTCAGGCTGACCGGCCATGCCGTTTGATGCCGGAGCAATAGGGGGCCCCCACTTCGCTGCAGGCACCGATACCAAACTCAGGTTAAAATCAAAATCTGCTGCCAGGTCATATACAACCTTGTTGATATCATCATACAACTCAAGCGTAAGTGATGAATCGGTGATGGCAACATTCATCGGGCGTACGTAAATGGCGTATGCAGAGCCTGCCGGGCATACACTTGTGGCCTGCCAGTTGGTTTGTGCGGTTTCGTTTGCTGTAGCGGTTACATTGATCTCCGTTAACGGAAATGCCGTGGTAGCAGAGAAGGCAAAAGAAGCCGGGCGCACTACCCAGTAAGAAGTATTGGTGGAAGGATCCACCCAGGTGGCCTGCAAACCGCTTACCGGTGCGAGGTTCAGTATATTGAGGGAACTGCCACTTGTTGCCGCAGCACTGAGTGAAGTAGGCGGGTTGGAGTTAACCGCAGATTGCTGTGGCAGCAGGGTATCTGCAAAACCGGTACCATCTGTGGTTGTCCAATCAAGCGTAAGTGTGGCATCGGGTTTATCGGCACCAAATGGAACGGTAAATGAAATAATAGCCCATGAGATATGAGCCTTACCACCCATTCGCGGACCCCACACATGCACAGATGCACCCAATTCTACTTTTAGGGTAATACTGGTGAACAACAGGTTGAGTTTATACGAAACACCAATACTGATTGAAATACCAAGCTGGTATTGGAAAGGTGCCCATTGCACCAGCGCATCCATTTGGGAAATAAACCAGGCTTTGAGGTTACCATCGCTGAATACCACACTTAATCCGCCCCCGGCCATTATCGCACTTGGGGTTAACGCAAAATAAGCATCACCACTGATGGTAACATGTTCACTCACATTCCAGTTGAATCCCAAGCGGGGCACTTTTGGAAAATAAGCGGGTGGATTAAAGGTGGGATAATAACCGCCAATAGTAAGCACAAATTGCCCAGCGTGCGGATTGTTGCCAAACCAGGCGTAGAGGGCAAACCCTCCGGTAAGGTGACAGTTGGGATCTATTACATAGGAATTGGGTGAAAGAATAGCCGTAGCCATTACCACGCCTTCATCGGGCAACACTTCTATTTCAATCCCTAATTCGATATATGCATATTTTTTGGTGCTACTGGTGCTTCCTTTTGGCGGAGGCGGTAAACTCATCCATGATATACCGGTAACACCAATTTGAAGGGTGTTTCCAAATTCTACCGTTAATAAGGCAGAAGTATTAATCAGGCTGAAGGAAGTAAACTTGATACCCGCTGCAAGCCAGTATTCCCCGCGTTGGGGAGGAACAATATCTGTAATCTGGCTGAGTACCTGGGTAGGTGAGGGGAAGGTCCATGTACCATTGTTTTCTGTGGCACCCAATGAAGTAGGATCATTTAATGCAGCAACAAACGGAAAGGCTGGAACACTGTTCTGGTCGGGCAGTACAATGCCGCGGTTATAACCAAATCCTGCTGCCAGACCGGTAACAAAGAAAAACTCTGGTCCACCCAGTGGCTCCAGCATGGTACCGAAAATAAATAAGGAAGTGTATCCTCCCGTTACAGGTGCAGTGGCCGGCACATAGGCATAAGAGCCCAGCGCATTAATGGCAAAGGTGCCTGCCTGTATGGCTACCGTGCCATCGTAAGAAGTATAAGGTTGTGTGGTTGATGCAGGCACTTTTACAAATGCTCCATCCAGACTTACTGAGCCTGCATTAAAATTGATTCCCAATCCCTGCAGGTCGAGGCTATAATTGCCGATGGTTTGCGGTGTGCTTACCGGTATGCCTATTGTAAGTCCCTGTAGTGAAATTTTTAGTGGCCCTATGGCCACACTGCCATCAAATAAAACAGAAAGAATATCGCTGGCATTTTCCCAGCCCACATTAATTTGCTGGCAATTGAGCGGACCCAACTGACGGTTAATCATAAAGTCAACCTCACTGGCCGGTTTATTCTTGTCGTCATACAACTGCACATCAAAAATGGCTTTGCCGTTAAACCACGATGCAGCTACACCAAATGTTGGGTTAGCCGGTGCCTGATCTCCAGGCTGGTTGCCTGAAGAGTCTGTGCTGGTGGCTGGTGCATTATTGGCTTGCAGCAGGCTTTGTGCTACCGGGTTGCCGGAAGATCCGCTGCCTGATGATGCATCGGGAACCATAGGGAATCCCAGCTTATCAAATTTACCGGCAAAGCCATATTGCCAAGTGGATGGGGTATTGAGGGTAACCGGATTTACCGTAGCACGCAGCTCCAGTTGTTGCATGGTATACCCTTTTAGATCAAAGAGGGGTTTGCCTGCACTGCCTGCTATGTTCACTCCAATGGTGCCTAAGCTAAATGCAGGGGCAAAACTAAATACAGGACTGCTAGTGCTGTTGTCTTCATTTAACAGCCATAGCAACAGTCCAGCTGGTATATCAGTAATTGATGGTGCGCTTCGCGTCATCCAGTTGTCTGTTGTATCTTCACCACTCAACCATTCGCCTATACATAATTCCACTGTAGGTTTGCTGCTGTCAGCCTCGGTAATGGTTATCTGGGCAATAAACTGCAGGCCGTATGTTTTGTTGTTTCCATTGCTTTGTTCCTGCACATAAATACCACCTCCGGGCAATGCAAAAATAGGGGTAGTGGAGGAGGCCAGTTGCGCCAATACAGCCGAAACAAAGTTGAGTGCTATACTGGATGGTGTTCCGCTGAGGTTACTGATATTAAGCGAATAGGTTCCGCTGTTATTGGTAAGAAAATTGGCATCGGTAAGCACCTGACCAATGGTAATATTGGTTGGACCTATTTTGGTATTTAACCAGTTGGTGGCCTGCAACAGCAACTCACCGATACAGGCCAAAACTTCTGTTTGTTGCAATTCAGCCAGGGAGGTAACAGGCGAAGTAAACGATGCCCCCTGCAGATTTTTAAAACTCAGGTTGATGGTAGGATCCTGATTGGACAGGTAAATATCTCCTTCCAATTGCATGTTATCAAACTGGATGGTGGATAGGCCGGACGTAACAGAAAAATTACCACTCACAGCCGAACCTGTGATACCCACTTTGCACGGATTGGTATTCAGCACAAACGTTATTCCTGTATCCGTATAAGTAATCAGCGGGATATATACGTAAGGCTCCAGTGTCAGTTTGTTTTCTGTATAAGAGGTCATCCAGCCCAGGCCTACTTCACCGCTGGTGGCACTGCTGGTTGTTGTTACGAGGTAAAAGGGAGTGTTCTGGTTTGTTTTGGGATTGGGTATGGGATACCAGCCTGGCTCCTCTTCCTGTGTGCCGAGAAAATCAATAATCAAACTTACCAGATCGTTCATGCGATCGGGTATGCCTTCAATATTGCTTACGGGATTGCTAAACCAGCTGGCATTAAATGCAAGGGTATTGCCACTCCCGGTGAGTAGCCCAATAAGTTTTCCAAGGCTGATAACTTTTGGTGGAAGTTGATTCAGGTTCATTTTTGAACAACATTAAAAATTTTAGAAAGTAATTTATAGGGGGCAGCAGACACAGACAAAACAACGAAGGCAAATATTAATTTTTTGCCGTTTTGTATGAAAGAGTATTGAAATAAGATATGCATAGACAAATAAGGTTATTTCAGTTACATAGTTTAATTATATTTATTGCAACTAAATTATTTTTCCTTAAATATCCAAATTAAGAAATTATTTACGCGATAGTTTTCAATTTTATTCCTTCAGATTAATAATCAATCGAATAGTTAATGAGGAATTTTCGAACTAAAATCAACTAAGAACTTAATGCCAGTTGAGCATGAGGTGTGTGAAAATAAACAGGGACAAACTTGTATTCCTACAAATTTGTCCCTGTGGCGGAGAGAGAGGGATTCGAACCCCCGGACCTGTTACAGTCAACAGTTTTCAAGACTGCCGCAATCGACCGCTCTGCCATCTCTCCGCTGCGAAAGTAATAAAACGAAAAGTTTTAACAAGGAGAAATTTTAAAATTGCTTACTACGCCCTTGTTTACAGGCATTAATATCCTAAAATATGCATCATGGAGTCAGCGTTCTGCTGTTCAGCAAACACATTATAGGTGAAATTGCCTTGCTCATCTTTGTCAATAATGATGTGTCGGGGAGCAGGAATAAGGCAATGTTGAATACCACCGTACCCGCCTAAAGATTCCTGATAGGCTCCGGTATGGAAAAAACCCATGTAGAGTTTTTCTCCAGGTTTTATTTTAGGCATAAACACCTGATTGGTATTCGTATCGCTGTTGTAAAAATCCTGACTGTCGCAGGTTATACCACCCAAATTGATGCGCTGAAATTCTTTTTCCCATTGGTTAATGGCCAAGAGAATGAATTTTTGTCCAATGCCCCAAGTATCCGGAAGTGTAGTGATAAAAGAACTGTCAATCATGTACCACAGTTCTTTATCGTTCTGTTGTTTTTGGCCAATGATGGAATACAACATACCACCACTTTCGCCTACGGTGAAAGAACCAAACTCGGTAATAATATTTGGCGCAGGTACATTACGTGATTCGCAGATGGTTTTGATGTAAAATACAATCTGGTCAATCATGTACTCGTAGTCATACTCAACACCCAGCGAGGTATAAATGGGCATGCCGCCACCAATATCCAATGTATCTAATGTATCGCAGGTTTCTTTTACATCACAATATACGTTAACCAAGCGGGTAAGCTCACTCCAAAAATAAGTAGTGTCGCGAATGCCTGTATTAACAAAGAAATGCAGCAGGTTGAGTGTGTACCTGGGATTGTTTTTAATGCGGTTTTGGTACAAATCCAAAATACGTTTAGAACTCATGCCCAAACGCGAAGTATACACTAGTGAATTGGGTTCTTCTTCTGTGGCTATGCGAATGCCCAGTTTCAGTTCACTAAGTTCATGGTGATCAAATAAGTCCAGTTCTTCCGGATTATCGAGTACAGGAATAATGTTTTCAAATCCCTGATTGGAAAGATTCACTACTTTTTGAACGTAGGCAGGTGTTTTAAAACCGTTGCACACAATCATGTTGCTGCTGTCGTATTTCCCGTCATTACACAGCCGGCCAATCAGGTCTAAATCAAAGGCTGAGGAAGTTTCCAATTCTGCTCCATTTTCAAGCACACGGTTGATAATAAAAGAGAAGTGCGAACTTTTGGTGCAATACAAGTATTTGTATGAACCTTTGTATTCATGTTTTTGAATGGCTTTGCTGAAACAATCGCGCGCTTTGGCAATCTGGCTGTCAATTTTGGGCAGGT
>JAGPCK010000066.1 GCA_018058135.1 Bacteroidia bacterium
CTGGCCAGTGATGTGGTGGAAGAGTTGGCGAAAGGGTTTAAGAGTTTTGAAACCAATTGAACTATTAAGAACAGTATTAGATAGAGACTGAGGGTAGCAAAAGGGTAAAGGAAAAAATAGAATTATGAATTACATTGTATATATACTGTTTCATGAACACAAGATAACACCAACCAACATCGATATTATGTATTGTGGTATTTTCGATTCTGAGGAAAGTGCTATTAGTGCTATAGATCTTTTAAAACTCAGTCCAGGATTCAATGAAACTCCAAACTGTTTTAAGATTGTAAGATTTAGGTTGGATAAAACACATTGGGAGGAGGGTTTTAGTTCTTTAATAGGGGAATCAACCTTACCTGAAAGTGATGAGTTTTTCGATTCAGCCCAACCATTAAAAGAATTGAACTTAAAAGATGTTTATCTACTAACGCATTTTTTTGATTTTGAACTAAATAATGGAAAATATCATGATGAATGTAGATACATTGGAGTTTACTCAACTGAAGAAAATATGCTGGAAAGTATGAAACGATTATCTTTAAAAGATGGGTTTAAAGAATACAAAGAAGCTTTTGGAGATGTAGGAGTAGAAGTTAATAAAGTTGAATGGACATGTGGCTATTTTACAACAGATTGAATTTTACTCCCCCGCTAGCGCGAGCTTGTGAATAAGATATGAAGATGATACACTTACAAATATTGAAACTTTTAAGTCTATTTTGTTTAATCTTAATGATAGGATGTACTAATACATTAACAAGTAATGTTGAAAAGCATATTAACCTTAATGTTGATTCAGCACTAATCGCTAAAAAATTTAATGAGTACTACATTGACAGTGAAATACAGTTAGGCTGGCGATGGGTAGATGGTGATTTCAACAATGGAATTATGTACTGCTGGAAAGACACTTTTGATGACTTTTTGATTTTAGATTTGAACTATACATCATTTCAGATGGGCGGTTCATCGCCTCTTTTATACATTAAGTATTTACCATTAGTTGATACTTGCGTATACTTAATTCATTCCAGAAATTTTTATTCACTTTCTCCTTCAGAACAACAGGAACAACTTTCAATTATTATTTCTGATATGGCAAAATGCACTAATACGAATTTTGACAAGTTAAAAAATATTGCCGAAAGGCTGGTTTACATAACACAAATTGAACGCAATTATACTCTTTTAGAAATGACACGTGATATGTTGTTCTTTGATTACTTTTTAAATTGTAGAAATATTGTTCAGATTAATGATACTAATGATTTAGATACACTTCTACAAAAACTTTCTTCTGAAGAAAGATTTTTGCCAATCACTCCTATAAAGGAAGATGTAAGATTAGGTAAGCAGGGGTCTGATAAACTCACTTCCGAGTATGCCTCATATAGTGAATACTTACAGGTATTTCGTCAACGTTTTAAGAGGGAAAGTGATCAGGATATGAAGAAGCCTCTGATTCAATTTAGGAAGTCTATAAAGACGGATGTCTTAAAAGAAAGACATAAGATTCTATCATCATTAGTTAATGATTCAGTATCTTATGTCTACACTTACCCTGACTTACATGTTTATAGGATTGATGTTTTGTCTAAGAATTCGAAAATACAAGTTAGGTGTAGACCCCTTCAGACCTATTATAGGGATTTTTTTAGTTGGTAGTTTATCATTAATTATGGTAGAGTACCCCTGTTCGATTATTATTGCCTGTCATTCCTTAAAAAATAGTTAATGAATAGAGTATTTAAAGCAATAGGAGGAATCTTAGTTGCAATAGTTTTAGGATATTGTGTTTATTTTTTTACAGTATTGACTTATAGCCATTCGGTGGATTGGGATATGGACAAGCAATACCTTTGGTTATTTAAAGATTCTGTAATAAAAGAGATTAATACAGACTACAGTTATAGCGATGTTGAGGATAGAGATGTATATAATAATTTCCATTATAAAGATTATAACATAGTAATTTGGGATTTTAAAGATTTACGTGATGCTAACCTGCAAAATGTAGTAATTAAAAATCAAGTTGAATTAGGTAGTAGTGCCGTTAAGTTTAGTTCTGGTGAAATACTAAATAAAAAAAGTGATATGGAAATTGCGGTGAAATTTAGGTTTGCTTTTAGTGATGCAATGAATATAAACATAGATACATATTCTGAAATATATAAACCTATACAAGGCAAAAACTATAAAGGGTTTTATGGGAATTTAAACAAGTTTTCGCTTAGTGATGGAAAAGACGAACATCAAATTATTTTTGATTATACAGAAGGTAAAACACAATCTGTAGTATTGGTCTATAAGAACCAAAGAGGATTTTATCTAATTGTGATTAACTCCAAACAAAAGCTAGATGAAAACTGTATTGATGTTCTAAATATAGAATAACCCTCGCTGGCGCGAGCTTGTAGCTCGTGCCGTTCTTCTTGTTATTGACAATGTAAAGATAAATTTATAGATTAGCGACAAGCTATCAGTCGTAAGTACAAATTTCACAAGCTCGCGCCAGCGAGGGTAGTAAAAGAAAAATATAAATCCTAAAGAAATGGTTTTAATAAAAAAGATTAAGGGTGGGCTATTTTTGCAATTATTGTTTACTTTGGTACTAATATTTTATTGGACAAGGGGTTATTGCCAAGAAGAGATACTTGTAAGATTTGAAACTTTCGAACTAAATAGACATTTTAGGTTTACAACCGGAAGAAGTTTCGATTTTGATTCAGTTGTTATGGAATTTCGATCTGAAAAAAGTAAAGGTACCAATCATGTTTATAGAACCGAATTTATGGTGCCTAAATCCAGACTTGTACGAAATAATGTTGCTCGTTTAAACTTATGGATAAAACGGAAATACTGGTTTGGTTGGGAACATTTTGAAATAGGAATTGAATACCAAGAAGGAATTCCCTTGCGAATAGAAGAATCATTTATACATAAACGTAGGTATAGGTATGTGCCAACTTGGTCTGATAGTCTTCCTATTGATTAGATTGTTGCACAGTCAGCTATGAATACCCTGTTGCAAACGAGTACTTATTAACGGATATTTACTGATGATATAGCCAGCGAAAAAATCAAAATATACTATGATTTATAAATATACCGTAGCAGTATTACTAATATTACATGCTTGCAACCCAAAACGTATTGATAAGAATATACAAAGTCGGAATAACGATTCTTTAGAAACACTAATTGTTAATGTTGATTGGAGTCCTTTTTTACTATATAGAATTCAACAAGGTCGAATGGGAGGATTTGAATTTATTAAGTTCATACAAAAAGACAACAGAAATGAACAGGATTTAGAAGATTTTTCTTTTAGTTTCAGGAGAATAAATAATGATAATATTATTGCGTATAATCTTCTGAGAAATGGAAAGATAATGAAGGAAAAGACTCATGATGAAATTAAACAAGCAATTGCTTGTGATGATTGCTTTAATGCAATAAGAACTTTCAATAATCTTGGTATAGTTAGCATTAAAGGATACCCCACAATTGGAAAGCTGGTAGTTATTGTATTGAATCAGAATGCTATGTATATATATAGCCCAAATACAGCAAATCTGTCAAATGATTATTGGAAGGGTATACTGGAGCAAAGCATCCCTATTAATGATGATTTATTTCTTTATTCCCGTCAGGGAGGATATTCATCCTCCCTTCTTCCGTGAAATTTTAATTGAAGCAGCGTTTTTACGCAGGATATTCATCCTGCACCAGGCATTTTAGTAAAGCAGTAGTAAGTATTAAATATCCTTACCCGCAACTTTCTAAATGAAAACTACAAAGCCAGTGTAAAGTGTTCCTTCACCTGTTCTTTTCGAAAAAAGAGTAAACCAAAGTGAAACAAATCAATGCTCACCGTTACCTGAGGCAGCTGTTTTACCTCTTGCCAGGCTTGTTGCATTTCTTTGCTCCAGTAAATATCATCTAAAATAACCACGCTGTTGTTGTGCAGGTAGGGCAGCAGTTGTTTTACGTAAGCAACGGTGGGTGCATACCGGTGATTGCCGTCAATATAAGCCAAGTCAACAGAGTTGAGTGTGGGCAGGAGTGCAAGCAGTACTTCATCAAACAAGCCTTCAGTAAGGTGTACCTGTTGGCTGTATCCCAATTGATGAATATGGGCTTGTGCCAGGGCCGCTACCGGTGCAGCACCTTCTATGGTGTGTAACTTTGACTGAGTAGGTAATGCGGCTGCCATGTAGCAGGTACTTATACCTAAGCTGCTGCCCAGTTCCAATACAGTTGTGGGAGCAAAATAGCAGACCAATCGGTGTAACAGGCGGGCCTGTGCTGCGGGTTTTAAACTGTATTTAGCAATGTGTTGCACGGTGCGAGAAGCATTGTTTTTGGCCACGTGCGAACCTGAGCCCGGGTCGGGATAGGAGAGCAGGCGTTGGTCGTGTAACAGGGAGTGGCGCAGTTGTTCAATGGGGGCAAATACCTTTTCTTGTCGGTTTTTTTTAATACACTCCGTATACAGTCGGTAAACAAAAGGCGAGTGCAGCACCTGAACAGAGGTACTGTTTAATCGGTGAGTAACGTAACGGGAAGCAAGTGTTAATCCTTGCAGCAGGCTCATTACGCAGTAGTATTGTTGCGCAGGTGGCCGCGTACCATTTTGAGTTTTTCCTCCAGTTTGCTTATTTCAGCGCGGGAATTCTTGAGGTTGTTCTCAATCTGTTGTATAAAACTTGACGCGTTTTTGCTGTTGGCAAAAAAGCCCATGTTGTTTTGTTCCGTTGCCAGTTCGCCTTTCAGTTTTCTGATCTTATCCATCAGGAAACGCTCTTCTTTTTGCAACCTGAACTTACCATCGCCCGAGGCAGCCATCAGTTCGTATTGAGAAGATTGTTCCTTGGCGCGCATTTCATCCTTCACCATTTTAAAGGCTCCGTATATGGCGTTTAAGGCTTCGTTGTAGCGTTTCTGCATGTCTTCCTTCTGCGCCATTGGTACAAAACCAATGCGGTTCCATTCCGCCTGAATGCTTTTTACTTCAGTCAGCACTTCGTCCACATTGTCTTTTGATTTGAGATCATCCAGTTTAGTCAACAAAGCCGTTTTAGCCGCCAGATTTTCCTTTTGCTCATTTACCTGGTGTTCGAAATGACCGGCTTTGCGGTTAAAGAACGTATCACAAGCCGCACGGAAACGTTTCCATATTTTATCGGATTGTTTCTCATGTACCGGACCTGATTTTTTCCATTGATCCTGCAACTCTAAAATGGATTTAGTGGCTTTGTTCCACTCAATGCTGTTCATCAGTTCTTCGGCCTTTTCGCACAACTCTGTTTTGGTTTTCAGGTTCACTGCACGTTCATTGTTCAGGAACTTGAAGTAGTTGTTTTTGTTGGTGTAAAACTGGTTGTAGGCCTGTTTAAATCTGTCCCAAACGGATTGGTTAAACTTGCGCGGCACCGGACCAATGGCTCTCCATTCTTCAAATAAAGATTCCAGTTCTTTGGTTTTGGCAATCCACTCTTTGGCTTTGTCGCTTTCATATGTGATAAAGCTTTCCGCTTTTTCACACAGAGCAGTTTTGGCAACCAGGTTTTCTTCGCGCTTGCCATCCATTTCGGCACGGTAAGCGTTAATTTTTTCATACACCAAATCTGAGGCAGCCTTAAAACGTTGCCAGATATCCTCACTGGATTCTTTGGGCGCAGGGCCTATGTTTTTCCAGTCTTCGTGGTATTTGTTCAGCGTGGTTTGTGCTTTATTGAGCGAGGGTTCCTGAACCAATTCCATCACCTTTTTAATCAACTCAATTTTCTGGTCGAGGTTTTTCTCACGGTCCAGTGTAATGAGTTCATTGTAAATATCGAGTTTATCGTAAAAGCGGTTGAGGTAAACGTGGTAGGTGCTCCACAATTCTTCACGACTTTCCATTGGGGTGTTGCGAATGTCTTTGAACTTTTTCTGCAAGTCTTTCAGTTGTTCCAGACTTTTGCGCACCATTTCCACATCACTCAAATCCTTCTCAGTGAGGTCGTGTATTTCAGCCAGTACTTTTTTCTTTTCTTCCAGGTTACGCAGTTTTTCAGCATCCTGAAGGGCTTTCATTTCGGCACGTCTGTGCTGTATGGTACGGTAAGCTTCGTAAAAATTTTTGCGTAGGTACTCGTCTTTAAAAGCAAAGTCATCGCGCAGATTACCTTGTTCAATAAAATGTTGCAGAGCTTCGTTGAATGTTTTGCTGTACAGGTTATCAAAGAAAGTGCGCATTTCTTTTAGCAGCAGGTGAGCCGTGCGTATATCATCTGATTTGGATGCTTTAACAGCCGCCTCATTCAGTTGCTCCAGCGAATGTTTGCTGAAGTCGGCTGTGATTTCTTCTTCTTCATGATCTTGGGCCGAGGCCATGTCATGTTCATCCAACTTGTTTTCCAGTTCCACATCAATGTTTTCATGTGCCGGGTTGGTAGTAGGAGCGGAAGTAATTTCATTGTTTACTTCCTCGTGGGTGTTATCCGAAATAGTAGTCATAAAAGTCAAATTCCCTTATGGGACGCCAAAGTTAGGTATTTTTAAAAGCATTATTCCTATTTTTGAATGAAATATTTGATAGCTGAAAATATGAAAATCATTGAGTGTCCGAGAGATGCGATGCAGGGCTTTGTACATTTTATTGAAACACCCGTTAAAATAAAGTACCTCAACCTCTTGCTACAAGCCGGATTTGATACCCTCGACTTCGGAAGTTTTGTGTCGCCTAAGGCAATTCCGCAACTGAGAGACACCGAAGAAGTACTTGCTTCGTTGGATTTAAGTGCCACAACAACCAAACTGCTAGCCATTGTAGCCAATGTAAAAGGAGCGGAGATGGCGGTAAAACATAAAGAAATACGGTACTTAGGTTTCCCGTTTTCCATATCAGAAACGTTTCAGCAACGCAACACCAACAGCAGCATAGCTGATTCTTTGGTTACCGTTGCCCGCATTCAGGAATTGTGTAAACAACATGGCAAAGAGTTGGTTATTTATATATCAATGGGTTTTGGTAACCCGTATGGTGACGAATGGAATGCAGAGATTGCCTCGCACTGGACCTCGAAAATGGTGGATATGGAGGTGAAAATAATTTCGCTTTCTGATACCATTGGCGTTGCCAACAAAGAATCCATTGCCTATATGTTCGGCAATATGAAACAGGCATTTCCGCAGGTGGAGTTTGGTGCGCATTTGCATACTCAACCGCACAACTGGCAAGAGAAAATTGATGCTGCTTATAAAAACGGTTGCCGCAGGTATGACGGAGCCATCAAAGGATTTGGTGGTTGTCCTATGGCAGCCGATGAGCTGACGGGCAACATGCCTACAGAAAATATTATCGCTTACATGGAACAAGCAGGGGAGCACTTGCCTTTGAATACGGCTGTTTTTAATGAAGCCATGGCTATGTCATCGCAGGTATTTGTTTGATGTGCGGGAAGGTTGGCGGGGACGCCAACCTTGGACAAAATAATGTTGGCAGGGATGTCAACTTTGGACAGAGATGAAAACAAAATCCCGACCATTTGGCCGGGATTTTTTGTTATAAAAGTGTTTCGGATTAACGAATCACGAGTTTGTTAATGGAAGTGCGTCCTTCGTTTACTACGCGAACTAAGTAAATGCCTTTGTTCAGGGAAGAAGTGTTGCAGGTAATGGCTTTTTCTGTTGAGGTAGTTTGGAATATTTCTTTTCCTGAAAGGTCGGTCAACTGAACCAATGTGTTGCTGCCGGCAGCAGGCAACTCAACCGTGAATTGTTTGTCGGCCGGATTCGGATAAAGACTGATCCAGATTTGGTTCAGCACATCATCAATAGAAGTAAGTGAAATGCTTACTGATTTGGTAGCAATATCACTACCCGCAGCATTAGATACTTGCAAGGTTACAGTATAGTTATGTACGCCCAAAAATTTCACATCAACGGAGGCTGAGGAGCTGGAGCCGTTTGTGAACTGGTAATCGTTGGGACTAACATCCCAAATGCGGGTTGTAGGAGTGTTGGTGCTTTGGTCGGTAAAAGTCATTACATCATTTACTTTTCCGGCAGCAGCTCCACCACCAATCACAGCTACAGGAGCAGTGCCCGAAGTAGGAAGTGTAATTACACGAATAAGGTTGTTGCCATAATCGCCTACATAAAGTTTGTTAGATCCGCCATCATAATACAAAGAGTGCGGGTCTTTGAAACGGGCAGCTGTACCCACATCATCAGTTGTTCCGGTGGCACCGTTTTTATCTCCGGCAAAGGTAGAAACCTGTCCACCTGAAATTTTACGGATGTAACCACCTGCTTGTTGTCCTTCGCATACATATACTGCTCCGTCATTGGCCACAGCTACATCTAAAGGAAATTTAAACTGTGCTGAAGCAGCAGCTCCATCAGTGTTACCAAAACTTCCGTCACCGGCTAAAGTTGATACCGTATTGGTAGCTAAATCAATTACACGGATACGCATGTTGGTTTGATCAGCGATGTAAAGTTTGTTGTTGGCAATGGCTAATCCGGCAGGTCCGTTAAACTTCGCAGAAGCCACAGCACCGTCAGCAAAATCGGCAGCACCTGTTCCGGCATAGTTGGTCACAGCTCCGGTGGTTACGTTGATTTTTTTAATTCTGTTGTTTTCGAAATCCGACACGTAAAACGAGTTGTTTCCGTCAAAAACAATATCACATGGGCGGTTAAAACGGGCTGCGGTGCCTGTTCCTTCTGCATCGCCTGATGTACCTTGGAAGTTGGCATTTGGCGCTGCACCGGCAAATGTAGAAACATCCTGAGCATTACTGATTGTTGAGAATTTTCCTATTTTACGGATAGCATGGTTTTCCTGATCTACCACATAAATATTTTCTGCATTATCAAACACAATACCTGTGGTTCCTCTAAAGCGTGATGTGGGGCTGCCGGGGTAGTTATAGTAACCTGAAACACGGCTAGGGTCTCCGCCTCTTACATAAACTTTGCCATCCGTGTTTTGCAACATTCTTAAACGGTTGCCATAAACTACCGGTGATGCAAACGTGTTTTCAGATTCAGTAAACCAAAAGTTGCCGATGTTGTCAATAGCCATTCCCCAAGGTGAGAAGGTTGTTGCCTGAGCCTGGTTAGGGTTAGTAGGATCATTAGTACTGTTAGCTATTCCAATGTACGTTGAAACCGTTTGTGCAGATGCAGTAAATGCACCCACGGCTCCGGATAATAATAAGGTAGTAAAAAGTTTATGCTTCATATAGTTTGTTAATATTATTTATCAAAAATAGAAAAAATTACCTCTTTCACAAATTTACTCAACGGTATTATGCCACTGCCTCACTCTGCAGCCAGTTGTTAATATTGTTTTCAATGCGGTTCATTATATCTCCGTAATCACCTTTAACAAAGTGCTCTCCTAAGAGTTGCTCGTAAAGTTCAATATAGCGGTCGGTAATGCTGTTGATAATTTCATCGGTCATCTCGGGAATTAATTGTCCTTTTTGCCCCTGAAAACCATTTTCAATAAGCCACTGTCTCACAAATTCTTTGGACAGCTGCTTTTGTGCTTCGCCTTTCTTTTGCCTTTCCTCGTAGCCTTCTTTGTAAAAATAGCGTGATGAATCGGGAGTGTGTACCTCATCAATCAGGTAAATTTTTCCGTCTCGTTTACCAAACTCATATTTGGTATCTACCAGTATCAGGTTTTGTTTGGCTGCGAAGTTGCTTCCTATTTCAAACAGTTTTCGGGTATATGCTTCCAGCTGTGTGTATTCTTCTTCTGAAACGATGCCTTGTGCTATAATGTCTTCTCTGGAAATGTCTTCATCATGTCCTTCCTTGGCTTTGGTGGTAGGGGTAATGATGGGTTGAGGCAGTTGGTCATTTTCTTTTAAACCTTCAGGCAAAGCTACACCACACACACTACGTTTGCCAGCCTTGTATTCCCTCCAGGCATGCCCCGATAGATAGCCGCGGATAACCATTTCCACAGCATAAGGCTGACACAGTATACCAATGGTTACATTAGGGTCAGGCGTTATCATCTTCCAGTTGGGAACATCAGCAGATGTCATGTCTAGAAAACGTGCTGCAATTTGATTCAGCACTTGTCCTTTATAAGGAATAGCTTTGGGCAGCACCACGTCAAATGCTGAAATTCTATCGCAGGCAATCAGAATCAGTTTTTCGTCATTGATGTTGTAATAATCGCGTACTTTTCCTCTGTAAAATGTCTTTTGTTTGTTGAAAAAGTAGTTGGTTGAAATTAATGAAGATACACTCATAAATAGGCGATTAAATAAGATAATTATTCTTTGTTAGTATTTTTGTTCTCCAGCTTTTCGTATGCTTTAATAATGTCCTTCACCAAGCGGTGACGAACCACATCTTCGAAGCTAAGGTAAGCAATTTTAATTCCCTGCACATCTTCCAAAATACGGATGGCTTTTGGTAAACCCGACAGGTCTTTTCGCGGTAAGTCAATCTGTGTTAAATCTCCGGTGATTATGAACTTGGCATTAGGTCCCATGCGGGTTAAGAACATTTTCAACTGAAGGTCAGTAGCATTTTGGGCCTCATCCAGAATGACAAAGGCATTATCCAGTGTTCTGCCACGCATAAAAGCCATAGGGGCAATTTCAATTACCCGGTTTTCCATGTAAAACTTGAGCTTCTCTGCAGGAATCATGTCTTCCAATGCATCATACAACGGACGCAGGTATGGGTCAATTTTGTCTTTCAAATCACCGGGAAGAAAGCCCAGATTTTCGCCTGCCTCCACTGCAGGCCGGGCCAATATAATGCGTTTAATCTCTTTGTTTTTAAGTGCCCGCACAGCTAAAGCAACGGCAGTATACGTTTTTCCTGTACCGGCCGGACCAATGGCAAAAACAATATCATTTGTTTCCACATATTCCCGCATTTTACGCTGGTTGGGTGTTCGTGCTTTTACAATTTTTCCGTTAGGGCCATACACCAGTACATCATTGTCAGTTGCAGACGATTCAGTTTGATTACCGTTAACGAGGTCGTTGTTTTTTACCAATTCGTCAAAATAATTCTCATGCAACTTGCCAAACTTTCGGATGTGGTCGGCCATCATGTCCAGTTTGTCTTCAAGCAGTTGCATTTCTTTTTCGTCTCCTTTCATCAGGATTTCATGTCCTCTGGACACTATTCGCAGACGGGAAAATTTGTTTTGGAGCTGTTTGAGGTGACCGTTGTTCACGCCCAGAAGTTCCAGCGGATCAACCGCTTCGATGAAATAGCTTTTTTCAATCAAGATTCTGTGGGTTATTCTTCTATTTTTGTGGTCGAAATTAGTAAAAAATCACCTTAGTGCCTTTAGTTACTTTAACAACCGATTTTGGAAACAACAGTTTCTACGTAGCCGCCTTAAAAGGAGGGCTATATAAACTGATGAGTACGGTGCATGTAGTTGATTTAAGTAATTCCATTCCTCCTTTTGATATCAGTCAGGCTGCTTTTCTGGTGCGTAACAGTTATCCTTCATTCCCGGAAAAAACAATTCACCTGCTGGCTGTTGATGTTGATTTGAATTTGTATGCACAGTATTTACTGGTTGCCTGTAAGGGACAATATTTCATTGGTGCCGATAACGGTATCTTCTCCCTAATATTTGATGAAGTTCCTGAAGATGTTTACCGCATCAAGCTTCAGGAGCATGATTTAGCCGGTACGCATATTTTTGTTCAGGCAGCTGCTAAGTTAGCTCAAAACTGGAACCCGTTGGATTTAGCAGAATCGGGACAGATTAAAAACAACAAGCAGAATTTTCAGCCCATGGTTGATGCTGATAGTATCAGGGGGCATGTAGTGTACATTGATCACTACAAAAACGTAATAACCAATATATCGAATAATTTATTTGATACTATTGGACGGGGGCGCAGGTTCCGTATACGTTTCAGACGAACAGAGGAGTTGGACCGCATCAGCACAAATTACAGTGCTGTAGATGCAGGTGAACGTTTGTGCATTTTTGGTGAAAGCGGATTTTTAGAAATTGCCATGAACAGGGGTGAAGCGGCTCCACTGCTGGGCTTACGCACCGATTCAGTTATTGTAATAGAGTTTGTATGATTATAAGAATAGTGCGCATGACGTTTGAACCTGCACAGGTTGAATCTTTTCAGGAGTTGTTTAGTGCAACCAAGCACCTCATCAGACATTTTGATGGATGTGAACGACTGGAGTTATTGCGCGATGTTAAAGAGACTAATGTTTTTTTTACTTACAGTTGGTGGCAAAGTGAGGAGCATTTGAATAAATACAGGTTCTCTCCGTTGTTCAAAGAGGTATGGAGCAAAACCAAAGTAATGTTTTGTGATAAGCCACAAGCCTGGAGCCTCACAAGTGAAGTTGTAGCTTAAATCTATTTCCCGAATAAGTTACCCAATCCGGCCAAACCTCCCGGCAATAAATCACGGGCAGCGGCTTGCATCTCTGCTTCCGACACTTTGTCGGCTTGTTCTATAGCTTTATTTACAGCTGTTACCAACAGCTCTAACAACTGTTCTTTGTCCTGCAACAAGGCATCAACAATCACTATTTCCTTCACTTTTCTATCGGCTGTTGCGGTTACCTGTATGGCTCCGTTCTCTACTTCAGCGCTAACTGATATGGTGGAAAGTCGTTGTTTTATTTCCTCCATTTTACGTTGTGTTTCCTGTAATTTCCCAAACATATTTGTTGTATTTTGATGCAGCAAATATAGCCAATTTGTCACTGGCACAGGTATTGACAACACAGCCACACTATGCAGAAAGAGATTGCCGCCATTCGTTCTTCAGCCACCCTTCCATTTTTGTTTGTGGTGCTGCTATGGATTGTTCATTTCATGCAGGCTGTTTTTTCAGTTGAATTCACTACATATGGTTTGTACCCCAGAACGCTGCACGGCTTGTGGGGCGTTCTTGCAAGCCCGTTACTGCATGGTGATTGGATGCATCTTTTTAATAATTCAATACCGATTATTTTCTTGGGCACTATGTTGTTTTATTTCTACCGCAAAATTGCTTTTGAAGTATGGTTTTGGATTTACTTTATGAGTGGGGTATGGGTGTGGATTTTTGCTAGACCGTCATACCACATCGGGGCAAGTACTTTAGTTTATGGATTGGCTTCTTTTTTATTTTTTAGTGGTTTTATAAGACGAAATTTTAACCTGATGAGTTTGTCATTGCTCATTGTGGCTCTATATGGTTCACTCATTTGGGGTTTGTTGCCCATACTGGAGCATATCTCTTGGGAAGGCCACGCTGCCGGAGGCTTAGCCGGTTTGTTATGTGCTATCTATTACCGCAAATTCGGGACAGAAGTGGAAGAACAAACTCAGGTAAATTTTGATGATGACCCTGATGACAGTGACCCGTATTGGCTGGGAGAGGAGCAGGT
>JAGPCK010000109.1 GCA_018058135.1 Bacteroidia bacterium
CAGCAGGAGCTGGCCGACATAGTGAAGTGGTTGAATGTTCAACTGCGCAAGTGAGGACGGTTCTTTATTTTACAAACTACCTCAACTAATACGCGTTTGCATTGAGGATTCTTTTTAACTGTGTTTATAACACCTCCTTCTCAAAGGCTAATATCTAATTCACTCATTAATCGTCTATAGTTTCGTATTTATCACTTAATCCTGTAAGATTGTCATGCTTTATTTGGTAGCATATTTTTATTAGTCTAGCATAAACAAGGTAGTTTGCTTTTAAATGATGTATGCCGTGCGTCATGTAATTCTGTTGCAATACTTGTTTCTTTTTAAATAGAAAACTCATGACCGATTTGTTAGTTATAGGTATTAATATTTTTTTGAAAATGAGTGTGAAAAGTTGATAATTGTATCTATAAATAAGGGGTTAATTATATGGTAAAGCACATTGTTTTTTGGAAATTGAAAGAGGAGGCTAACGGTAGTAGTAAAGCCAGTAATGCCCAAGGGATAAAAGAACAACTCGAAGCCCTGAAAGGCAAAATACCGGGATTGTTGCACATTGAAGTAGGTGTGGATTTTTTGCATTCACCTGAATCTGCCGATGTGGTGCTTTACAGTGAATTTGAAAACAGGGAAGCCCTAGAAGTTTATGCTGCCCATCCCTTGCACAAAGCCATAATGCCCTATATCGCTGAAGCCAGAAGCGAACGCAGGGTGGTAGATTACGAAGTGTAGCTATACATGCCTTTGCTTCTTACAACAGCCTCAATGTGCTATAGTTAAATCATTTTTTTACTGATTTTGCATGGGTATATTATCAAAAATACCTAATCTTGAATCAAATACTCCCTTATGAATAAAATATGTATCAGCATACTCCTGCTTTGTTTTGGTGCAACAGGTGTTTATGCGCAAAACAACACGGTAAGCAGCGGAGGCGTTGCTTCAGGTAGTGGTGGTTCATCAACCTACAGCATTGGTCAGTTAGATTACATGCCTGCATCCGGCAGCGGTGGTTCAGCTACTTTAGGGTTGCAGCGTCCCTTGGAAATTTTGGTGATTTCAGGCGTAAAAGAAACCGCGATTCAACTTATTGCAAGTGTTTTTCCTAACCCATCTTCCGACTTTGTTAACCTGACCATTAGCGGTGCAGAAATAAAGTCGATGAGTTTTGAACTCACTGATGTTGCCGGAAAACAACTTGTGCAACGGAAATTAACTTCAGCAACCAGCACCATTCAGTTAAAAGAGTTTGCAGCAGGAACCTATTTTCTTAAAGTTAATAACAACGGAGCAGCACTCAAAACATTTAAAATCATCAAAAAATAGTTAACATTTTATCAGATAATACTTATACAACATGAAAAGAATATACACCATTTTAATGGCCCTGATGACCTCCGTAGTTGTTATGGCACAAGCGCCCGACAAAATGAGTTACCAGGCCGTTTTGAGAGATGCAGGAAATAATGTGCTTACCAATAAATCCGTATCCATGCGCATAAGCGTGCTTCAGGGTAATGCATTCGGTTCTGCGGTTTACGTAGAAACGCATTCAATCAGCACCAATGCCAATGGATTGGTAACTGTTGAAATAGGTTCGGGTACACCATCAACAGGCACTTTTGCTTCCATTAACTGGGCCAATGGTCCTTACTTCATTAAAACAGAAACAGACCCCAATGCAGGAACCAACTACAGTATTTCGGGCACCAGTCAGTTGTTGAGTGTTCCTTATGCTTTGAGTGCAAAAAAGGCCGAAAGTGTAAGCAACATGAAACTCGATGATTTAACCGATGTGAATGCAGCATCACCTGCTTCCAATCAGGTATTGAGCTGGAATGGTTCAGCATGGTCGCCTGTTACCTTATCAGGAGGCAGTGGCAGTTACTTTGCCGGAACAGGATTAACGCTTAACGGTACTACCTTCTCTGCACAAACCACTACCGCCTTATGGAATGCTAATCAACTGCAAGGCCGTGGACTTTCCACTGCCACACCATCCAACGGACAGTTTTTACAATGGAATGGTTCTGTTTGGACACCTGCTACTGTTTCAACAGGTAGTAACTATACTGCAGGCACAGGCCTTGATTTATCAGGAAATACCTTTTCAGCTCAGAACACTTCAGCAATTTGGAATGCCAATCAATTACAGGGTTTTGGTTTGTCAACAGCTACACCTACTACAGGACAAACGTTACAATGGAATGGTTCAGTATGGGCACCAGCCAATGTAAGCGGAGGGTCTTCACAATGGACCACTACAGGTTCGAATATTTATTACAATTCCGGACGTGTTGGTATTGGTAAAACCAGTCCACTTCATGCGCTTCATGTTGGAGGCACAACAACTTTATCTTCGGGTACAGAATATTATGGTTCTGCATTTGAAATCACTGGCGGGTCAACTACTTCAAATACCTATTATGGAGTTAAGGTAAGTCATACAGCCGGTACAGATGGGGTTCAGAGGGCATTGGTGGGAACAATGAGTGGGGTGAGTAATACTACCAGTGGTTCAACCATTACCGGAGTTTATGGTTTAAACACAGGTAGTGGTTTTTTATGCAGAGGTGTTCAGGGGTCTTCTTCTTCAACAGCAACATACAATCAGGCTGTTTTTGGCAGATGTGACGGTGCAGGAGACAATACCACCGCTTCCAGTAATATTGGCGTATACGGCTATTCTACTAATAATACCTATTTCAACATAGGTGTGCAGGGTGGTTCAGATTTTACAGGCTCTTCCAATACAAATTTTGGTGTGTACGGTTCAGCTTCAAACGGAGGAACCAATTATGCAGGATATTTTAATGGAGATGTAACTGTAACCGGAACCTTTTCTAATCCTTCCGACCAACAATTGAAAACAAATATCGAACCATTGCAAGGTGCCTTAAACCATGTATTGGGTTTAAAAGTGAAATCATATCGCTACGCTTCTCCTAAAGCCTCATTTCATCTTCCGGTAGGGAAACAATTCGGATTCCTGGCTCAGGATATGGAATCTGTTTTTCCTGAACTGGTAAGCCGTCAAAAGCATGTATATGTTTCACCGGAAGGACAGGGTGTTGAGTCTTTTGAATACAAAGCTATCAATTATATCGGTTTGGTGCCTGTTTTAACTAAGGCTATTCAGGAACAACAAACGCAAATTGATGAGTTGAAAAAACAACTCGAAGCTATATCGCTTCAATTAAAGAAACTGGAAGAACAGAAGTAAGCTTTCAATAATATTTTAAAACGGCTCTCTGTAATTAACATTGAGCCGTTTTTTTATTTACGTAAATCAAGCACCATTTTTTTGTTTCCGCTATTCCACACTTTTTTATAGAAGGGAGTTAGGCGGGCATCGAATTTGTGTAAAGAAATACGTTTCCATTCTCCGGGTTTTACATAAAAGACAAATGCCGGGAGTATGGATTCTACTGTGAACCCGAACTTTTCAAAACTTTTTCCATCACCCCAATCTAAGTCAATGTAGGTCATTAAATGTGCCGGGTGATGTTGAGTTATAAAATGCATCAGTAGCTTGCTTAGTCCTCCGTTAATGATAGTTCCCTGTGTACACGCAAAACGAACCAGTTCGTAACTGCGGTAAGGCACTGGTCCGTCATGCATCACACGACTGTTGCTGAATGTAGCCACGGCCATCAATTGCCCGTGCTGGTATAAGCCATATTTATAATAAGCAGTAGCATACTGCTGCAGGTGGTGTTTATCCAAAAATGCTTTAGCAGTGACAGTATCAAGCCGTTTCGCTTCGGTTTGTCGTGCATGTGTTTTTCGGGCTTTACCGCAAAGTGCCGTTAAACG
>JAGPCK010000110.1:0-1500 GCA_018058135.1 Bacteroidia bacterium
GTTACTTCCGGATGAAACTGAATAGCGTATGTGGGTTCGCCTGCAATTTTATATGCCGCACAAGCCACACTCTCTGTACTGGCAATAATTTCATATCCTTCGGGAACTTCTTTAATCGTATCTCCGTGGCTCATCCATACTTGCGTGCCTGCTGAAATATTTTTGAACAACACATCGTCTTTGATGGTAGTAAGGTTGGCGCGCCCGTATTCTCTGGTGTTCGAAGCTTGTACCTTGCCTCCGTATACATGAGATAAAAGTTGTGCTCCGTAACAAACTCCCAGTACAGGAATTTTCTTTTTAAACTTATCAAGGTCCAAACGCGGAGAGTCGGGTTCGTTTACTGAATACGGACTACCAGAAAGGATAACACCTTTTACAGAAGCGTCAAACTCAGGAAAATGATTGAACGGGTAAATTTCACTGTATACCTGCAATTCACGCAGGCGCCTGGCAATAAGCTGAGTATATTGCGAACCAAAGTCGAGGATAATAATTTTTTCTTTCATGCTTGCCGCAAAAATACACAGTTCATTGGATGAAATAGACCAAAATCTGCTTTTTCAGTATTTCGGGCCATCCAAGGCTCTTTTATCCTTTTAAAGTGAAGGTGGGAGAGAATGCAAAATGAACCTCAAGAGTGCAGATAAAAAACTCCGGATTGCAGTAAACTAAGCATGAAATAGGTTTGTTTCACATTTAAAAATTACATGGTTAAATCAAATCTACCTGACTTCACTTCCACCTTGCGTGAAAGATCATCTTGATCAAAGAGCGTGAACTCAAATGTGCCTGACACAATACGGTTGACAGAGTCGAGCCGTGTAATAGTGAAGTAGGCCTGACCACCTTTGTTGATGGGGTCTTTCGAGAAATAAAATACCCCTTGATGAATAATATTAGCTGTTCCCTTTTTTGTATCATTGAAAGGTAAAACGTATATACCGGGCTTAAATATATTCTTGATTGCAAAACCAACAGCACCCTTTATTGGTCCCCACGTTGGACCATTTTGTATTCTATAATTTACTGCTAAATTACCATAATAATAGGATGCTGAATAGCTTTTATCATCATCTATTCCATTTGGCCAAGCCATGCCGTTCATTAAGCACCCAAAAGTTCTGGCACCAACAGAGGTAGCATCGGGCAGTTTATCAATCTCCCGCTCTTTTTTGCATTGAATATTTAGGCAGCAAAAAGCCACTAGCAGAAACGGTAAGAGGTATTTGGTTTTCAGATGTAAACGCATTGGTTATTCAAAGTAAAGCAAAAAACAACTGTTTAATGCTAAATTCTCTATATTGAAATGAAGTTCATAGTAGTTAATGCTTGTCTTTCATTAAAAATTAAGCATTCAACATTAAGAATTTTAAAAATTACACTTTAGGTAAATATCTGATAAAATATACCTTTGCCGCCCGATGAAGCTTACCTTTTGGGGCGCAGCCCGACAAGTTACCGGCAGTATGCATCTTTTGGAAACCCAAAGCGGTTACA
>JAGPCK010000110.1:1600-3755 GCA_018058135.1 Bacteroidia bacterium
CGCACACAAGCCATCATTTATACACTTAACCGCTTACACAAAAAAGGGTTGCTGCCCAAAATAAAAGTGTTTGTAGATAGTCCGCTGGCCTTGCGCACTACACCATATTACGAACACTACGAGAACTTACTTAATGAAGAAGCAAAATCATTTTTTGAAACATATGGTGATTTATTTTCATTTGAGCAACTCACCTTTGTTCAGGGTATTCATGATGAACATGACCTTAACTATACACAAGAGCCCTGCATTATTGTATCAGCAGCCGGCATGGTAGAGGGTGGGCGTATTCAGGAACACGTTAAAAACCATATAGGCAACCCGTTCAGCACCATACTTATTGCCGGCTTTTGTGCTGAAGGAACACTGGGGCATCGTTTGTTGCAGGGACAACCGAGCATTAACATCAAACACCGCGAGATGCGGGTGTATGCTCAAATCAAATCAACCGATGTATTCAGCTCACATGCCGATCAGGAACAACTTATTCAAAATACACTAGCCTACAACAGCAAAAGACTGAAAAAAGCCTTTCTGGTTCACGGTGACGAAAGATCCATGGAACTATTTTCTTCTACCATGCAGCAATTACACTTTGATAAATGTCATATACCTGACAAAGGGGAAACATATCTGCTGGTATAGTTAAAACAAATTCCTTATAACATTGAGCTGAATATTCATAATGCTGCATAGCAGAATAGAAAAGAGCAAAAAATGATCAAACATTATTAAAGCCTAAACATATAGTTGTTCTGATTACTATTTGAAAATATATTTCTATTTAATAATCAAACAATTAAAGCTAAAAAATAATTCCAAAATACTTAAAAGGAATCTTTGGCAGATATTTTGAAATTCAAAAGTTGTAAATATATTTGAATATGAAAATTAACTACACTCAACAAGGTTTAAAACTGGGTTTTATTGCCTTCATCGCTTTAACTTCAACTGCAACAATTACTTCCTGCGGAAAGAAAAAGAAGAAAGCAGAACCTGTAGCCGTAGAAAAAATAGATAAAGCTGTTGAAATCAGCCTGCCTTTCGAAAGCAAAGAATACAGAACAGATAAAGAATTTTTCAGATCTAAAAACGTAGGTAAGAGTCCTGACTTAGCCACAGCAAAAAAGATAGCGATGCAAAATGCCAAAGCTGAATTAGCCGGTAATATTCAATCAACCATGAAACGTGTTACTGATCAATACACCAATCAACGCAGCGTGGCAAACAAACAAGAATACGAAAACAAGTTTGAGGAAATGAGCCGCGAAGTGGTGAACATGTCTTTAACCGATGTACGCATTATTGGCGAAAAACCATTTATGAACCCCGATGGTTCATACTCATACTGGGTAGCCATTGAGGCCAATAAAGAAACTGTTTTGAAAGGATTTGATAAAGCTATATCCAATGATGCCAAGTTGAAACTGGATTACGACAAGATGAAGTTTGAGCAGATTTTCAACGAAGAAATGAAAAAACTTGAACAAGGAAACTAAATTTATTAAAGCCTCCTCACAAGGGAGGCTTTATATTTTAACCATAATACCATGAAAAAAATTTACACTCTACTAGTTGCACTTTCGCTTGTTGCAACATCTTTTGCTCAAAACGGCAGTCTCTCCTTTTTCTCAGATAAAGGAGAAAAATTCTGGGTGCTGCTAAACGGAGTTGCACAAAATGCAAAGCCCCAATCAAATGTTAAGATAAGTAACCTGGCACCCAGTTTTTATCGGGTAAAGGTAGTTTTCCAAATTGACACCTTAGGTGAAATCACTCAGAACATAGGCATTCAGCCGGGTAGTGAAGATGTTTATATGATTAAAAAAAGAACTACTCCTAAAGTTTTCAAAAAAACTAAAATTACCGATGAAATTAATATTGACAAATACGTAATACGCCCGTTCTCTACTTCTGAATTCGGAGGTCAACAGGCTCCAACAACAAATCAGGATGTGGTTGTTTACGGACAAGGTGAGCCTTTAAATACAGAAGAGGTAGTTCACCCTGTTAATACTTCCATTACAATTCAAACCTCACAAAGTTCTACAACAGTAAACAAGCAAACCACTACCCCTACAAACAATACTCCCGGAGGTATAAATTTCAACCTTAATGTTGACCCGAATAGTGGCAACATGAATATGAACATGAA
>JAGPCK010000111.1 GCA_018058135.1 Bacteroidia bacterium
CGGTAACTAATCAGTTTTTGTTGAACCTGTTCATCATCCAGGTAGTTAAACTGGTTGTTCAGTATAGGTTTTTTCTGATTTATACCCGGTGTGTTGTCAATACTGTAATAATCGCAAAGGTTATTTTCTGTTAGAAGTTCATATACACTTTTGCAACCATTGCAGCAAAAAGTAAGGGAGTTAAAATTTAGGGTTTCGTCTTCGCACAATTCACCGCAGTGGTAGCAGGTGCTTGTTTTTTGGTCCAATACTTTGCCCATAACTACAACATAAATACTGATCGGTTACCTTTTAAATAGAAGGAGTTTTCGCGGTTGAAAATTACATCTTCTATAATCTCCTGTTTGCTTACACCGGTAACCAGCAGAAATTCATCTAAATCGCTAAGTCCGGTTAATAAATCACTGTAATATTTGTCAGGATATATTCGGTTAACTGAGAAAAAAGGCTGATGTACTTTGAGGTAATCACATACATTTTTTTCTGATACAACAGTATGTTCATTCACGATAGTAAAAATGGTAACCTTATTTTTTTTCAGTTGATCGGCACTGAGGTAGACAAATAATTTAATGGCGTCAAAACTTCGTTGTGTGCCATCGAACAGAATTACAATATTTTTGAACGATGGGGATTCATTGGGCAATAACAATACAGGACATTTGGCATTGCTAAGTGTTGATTCCAATACTTCAATGCTGCTTTTGTCTGATTGTTTTCTGGTAAATATGCTTTTTCCTATAACCAGTAAATCAGAGAACATGCTATCGCTTGCGAAACCTTTCTCTGAATCAACTTCGTCAAGGTAAACTCTGGTACGAATATTAAGCTCCTCACATTTGTTAATGAACCGTTCAATAAATTCGTTACTATTATCCTGTTCTGTGTGCAGTATTTTATCCAGAATATCAGAATAAGAATAGTAGTAGTTAAGTGATTCAGAAGGGATTTCAAATAAATCTTCCAAATGTTTATTACGAATGCCGTTGATAAACGTAGCATTGTATTGATTGTTCGGTTGATTGAACAGACGTACAGAAAGATCGAGTAACTTTTCAGAGTCCCGGGTGCCGTCCATCAAAATTAGCATGTTTTTAACCACAACAGTTTTAAATTAATTTAAAATCAAAAATAGATTTAAAACTGTCATTGAAACATGACAGGACTCAGTTCAGAATATGATTTTTGTCAGAACACGCGGTTATTTAAACAGAGGCATGAGAAATTTTTTCTAACCCTTTTTTGTTTAATATCCTAATTTTTTTGCCTTCGAGTTCAATCAGTTTGTCGCTTTTAAAATCGGAGAGCAAACGAATAACCGTTTCTGTTGCAGTGCCCACAATGTTGGCAATGTCCTCGCGAGGCAAGGTAATGGAGATAACATCTTCATTTTGCTCAGAACTAAATGTAGATTGCAGAAAAAGTAAAGTTTCAGCTAATCTTTCGCGCACACTTTTTTGTGCAAGACTTTGTACGCGCTCTTCTACTACCCCCAGTTCATGACTTAGGGCTTTGAGCAGGCTTTTACTTATGTGAGGGTTTTCGTCCAGCAGTTCAATAAATGCTTTGCGTGGGATAAAACAGGAGATAGTATCTTCTACGCATATTGCTGTTGATACAAGTGGTTCATCAGCAATAAGTGCGCGGTAACCTAAAAATTCACCGGTTTGGGCAAAACGCAGAATTTGTTCTTTACCGTCATGGTTGGTGCGTACTAACTTAACTATACCTTTACTGATACAATAAATGCCCAGCGGAATGTTACCTTCATAAAAGATATTCTCTCCTTTTTTGTAGTGACTACAGGTTTTTACCTGGCTTATTTTTTCACGTTGCTCAGGTGAGCAATCCTTCAGGAAGGATATCGTGTGTGAATCACACATCTGGCATTCAAGGTGCGTGCGCTGCATGGCATTTCTTTTTTTTAAACGTGATAAATATACATAAACTAGTTTTAATTTGTGCAAGGAGAATTTTATTTAAGTGAAATCAAAGCTATTAATCTTTCTTTGGCCCCTTTTTTGGCATGTAACATTCGCTCAAACCTATATTGTAAAAGGGGTAGTAAAGGATAAATTTACAGGCGAAAGACTGGCGGGTGCTTACCTGATAGCCGAAGGAAAATCTACTGTATGTGATGAAAAGGGACGATTTAGTATTTTATTATCTTCAGTCAATCTTTCATTAGTGTTTACTTATCTAGGGTATGACAGCAATCGGGTGGATGCGAGTATGCTTAGTTTCACCAATGGCGAAGCCACTCTAAATGTATTGTTGATGCCGGCACAGAAGCAATTGCAGCAAGTGGTTGTGTCGGCCGGGAAATTTGATCAACGTATTGAAGATGTGAGTGTTTCAATGGAAGTGCTAAAGCCTGATTTGATTGAACGTACCAATACTACAAGACTGGATCAAACACTTGACCAGTTACCAGGTGTAAATGTAGTGAACGGACAAATTAATATCCGAGGAGGAAGTGGCTTTAGCTACGGAGCCGGAAGCCGGGTCGCATTGATGGTTGATGGTTTACCCCTGATGAGCGGTGATGCCGGAGATATTAAGTGGGATGCACTGCCTTTTGAAAATCTGGAACAGGTAGAGGTGATTAAAGGGGCTTCATCTGCATTGTTTGGTAGCGGGGCTTTAGGAGGTGTAATTAACCTACGCACGGCTGTGCCTCAGAAAAAACCTGTTACAAAAATTCGTATTTTCAGCGGAGTAACAGATGATGCTCCGGATAAAAAGTTCCAGTATTGGAAAACTAATCCCATCCAATATGGAGCCAGTGCTTTTCATTCACGCAAAATAGGTGCTTATGAACTTTCAGCAGGCATCTATTATTTATCAGATGATGGTTACCGTAAAGGTGAAAATACCAATACGTTTCGGTTAAATGCTAACCAACGCTGGAGAAACAAAAAGATAACAGGTTTAAGTTATGGGTTGAATGCCAACGGTGTTTTTACATCAGGAGGTAATTTTCTCTTTTGGCAGGATGAGAAAAATCCCTATTTGCCTGCACCCAATACTTTAAGCATTGTACAGAACAATAAAATTAACATTGATCCATTTATTGAATGGCTAACGAAAAACAATGCTAAACACAGTTTACGTAACCGGTACTACTTAACCGACAATCAAAATAATACCAATCAAAGTTCTACGGCTCGCAACTGGTACAGTGAATACCAGTATCAGCAAATGATTAATATAGCCCAGGGATATACTGCTACATTTACGGGAGGTACAAGTATTCAAAAGAACAGTGTGACAAGCGACAGTTTGTATGGCCGCCACAATGGACACACCTGGTCGGTTTATGCGCAGCTGGATCAACGATTCCGGAGGTTTAATGTTTCTTTCGGAGCACGTTTTGAGCGCAATAAAGTTGATACCATTAAACCGGAATATTACCCGGTTTTCAGAGGAGGAATAAATACGCAACTGGGTAAGGCAACTTATCTTCGAGCATCCATGGGACAAAGCTATCGTTTTGCTTCCATAGCAGAACGTTTCGCAGCAACACAGGCCGGTACACTAAAAATATTTCCGAATGCCGCAGTAAAGCCTGAAACAGGTTGGAGTGCTGAGGTAGGCATTCGTCAGTTATTCAGAATCAATCGGTGGAAAGGCTATGCAGATGCAGCTTTATTCTGGACAGAATATTACAACATGATTGAGTTCACTTTCGGCTTGTATCT
>JAGPCK010000021.1:0-10455 GCA_018058135.1 Bacteroidia bacterium
CTGCGAACACCTCAGTAACTGTACACCCTCAACCCGTAGCAGGTTATTCCGCTAATACAACTGAGCAATGCCATAAAGGCCATATATTCCTATTGAATGATACCTCTGTGGTTTCCACAGGTAATATTAATACCCGCTCATGGACTTTAGGTGACGGTAATCTATCAGCACTTCAATCAATAAACAAAACTTATGCTTTTAGCGGCACGTATCCCGTAACACTGGTGGTAACTTCTGATAAAGGGTGCAAAGACAGCACAGGAAAAATTTTGAGGGTAAACCCACACCCGCAAACACTTTTTAATGTAAGCAACAATACACAGTGTTTAATCGGCAATGCATTTACGTTTACCAACCAATCCATTCTACCCGGTGGCATCATACAAGGTTACAAGTGGCAGTTTGGCAATGGTGATTCATCCAATGTTTCCGCCCCTGTTTACCAGTACCCAAGTGCAGGTAATTATACCGTACAATTGGTTGCAACCTCGAGCAAAAATTGCAGTGATACTTTAGTGAAAAGCGTGCGGATAAATCCTCATCCGGCTAAGCCTGTTATCAGTCGTAACCTGTTTGTTCTATCCTCTTCAACAGCTCCATCCTACCAATGGCTGCTCAACAACAATAGTATCTCGGGTGCCACAACAAAAGATTATACGGTTACCGCCAACGGATACTACCAGGTGTTGGTTACTGACACCACTACCTGCTCTTCCCGTTCTGATTCTGTTGCTGTGCTTAATGTGGGTACAAATGAACTGCTCAGTGAAAATATACACCTGTATCCTAATCCAAACAACGGAACATTTACACTGGAACTACCCCCATCAAACCAGCCCTACCGTGTTGAAATTTTTAACACCAATGGACAGGTTGTTTACTCTACCCTTACAGATGAAACGGTTGTAACACCTAATAAACAATTAAAAAAAGGGGTATACCTGCTACGCATTATTCATGCACACGAATCGAAGGTGGTGAAAGTGGTTGTGGAGTAATTCTTATTCTTTACAAATTAACAGTAGCAGGGTAAATACCCTGCATGAAGATATTGCTCCTTGGAAAGTTACTTGGAAAAAGGGAGGGTGAATACCCTCCCTGACAGTTAACCTATTTTCTCTTTTTAAAGATAAATGATTCTTTAACTTCTCCTTTTCAACACTTTTTAGTTTATGCATAGTAAAAACCCTAAAAAAATTTAGGGTTTTTACTAAAAATATTTAGGGTTTTCCCTATTGCTTAAACCCTACTTTTGAGATTAAATTTACTAAATTTTAAAACTCATTAGTTATGAGACTGGTTAAAGCACTTCAAAAAAGGTTAAAAAAGGAGGAACGTATTCTGGTTGAATCTTATTTTCAACAGGTATGGATTGACTTTGATGCCTTCGAAACTACACCGCCCAAAAAACGAATTTCTAAAAAATCATCTAAAAAACCCAAACTTCGTTAATATGAAACTACTCCATTTTACACTACTCCTTTGCCTGTTACCCGGTATAGCCGGTGCTCAGGTTGATTCTTTAAGCCAGGCTGCACCTGCAGTTCCCGCTCAACCACCTGTGGTAACTTCTGTAAAAAACATACGGGCCGATGCAGCCAATGAAATACATCTGGGTGATGTAATAGAGGTAAGCGTGCAACACCTCAATGTGCTGGTAAGGCAAAACAACAACGACACTGCTCGTATACAGTTGTTTCTGAACAATGTGCCCATGAGCAGCATAAAAGCCTTTCAGGCAGATACCGTTGCCGGCAAACTGGTTTTCAAAATTGCCCGGGGCTACGGCAGTAATCCCTGGAATGTATTTTACCAATCTCCTTTTCATCCAACTATGGTTGCTGAAAGTATCAGTATCGGATACCCTTCTTCAGGAGCTATCGCTACGCTGGTTGACAGTAAAAGCGATATCCGCATCGTACTTATCAGAAGTAGCTATCTGGTATTGGCTCTGTGCTTAATGGCGTTACTTGTTTTGTTGTGGTTATTCGGAGTAAAAAGAGGCATGCTGAAAGACGAAAGTTTGTTGCCCGATATTCAAGAACGTCCATACAGTTTGGGGCGCACACAGCTGGCCTTTTGGTCGGTGATTGTAGCCTTGTCTTATATATTTATAGCATTGGTTACAGGAGAGCTGGCTCCGCTCTCTACCTCTACTTTGGTATTGCTGGGTGTAAGCGGAGTAACCACAGCTACTGCCACTTTAATTGACAACAACGATAAACTCAACAACAAAAACCGCCACCAGGATGATGAAAAATCATCTGGATTGCTTACCGATTTATTGTCTGATAACAATGGCATCTCCATTCATCGTTTTCAAATGCTGGTGTTCAATATCATATTGGGTGTATTCTTTATTAAGCAAGTATTAACTCAATTAAATATGCCTGAGTTTGACAACAACATGCTGCTGCTGTTGGGTATAAGCAACGGAACATATGCCGGCATTAAACTTTTTGAAAACAATAACACTACACCTCCTGCAACACCACCGCAAGCGCCTGTAAATAATCCATCCTGATGAGCTATTTAAAAGACTTGTTGCAACATCAGGCTAGCCGTCCGCTTATTGAGAGTGCAGGTAAAAAAGCATCCTATATTCAACTTATCGGATTTATTCTGATTTTTTCAGGTGTACTGTACTTGTTTGCCAAAGTTGCGATCCCCGGACGGTGGTTCATTGTTCCGTTAGATGGCACAAAGGCCGCCATTATTTTCTTCATAATAATGCTGGGTTGCTCATTGGCTTTTCCTGATTTGTTGTGCGACAAACGAAAAGAATTAAGCACCATGCGCATTGTGGTTTTTATGATGGTAAATGTCATTTGCTTGTTACTTATCAAAACGGGTTGGGAAAGCAAAAACCTCACAGATGTAGGCTTAAACGGATATTGGGTAAGCATGGTAGCCTTCGTGTTTGGCGGGAAAGCTGCACAAAGTTACTTTGAACAAAAGATGAGTATACCTCAAAAGCCGGAACAAGCACTTACAATGGACTATGATGAATTGTTGCAAATGGCCATTGACCAGCACATAGACTCCATTCGAAAAATAAAGGGGTATACAGATATGCACATTGGTTTATCAAGCAACCCCAAAACACCGGAGTTAACCTGCCTCATTATTAACACTTCTTTGAATAACCGGAACGATTTTCCGGCACAGTTAAGCGTAAAACTGGCCTCGGGAGAAACATACCAGGTGAATACTGAAGTAGTAACTGGCAGCGGAATAGCCAAAATAAATGCGGGAAGTGGTGACGGTGTGTGCAACCAAAATACTACCATGATGAATGGCACCATTTGTTGTGCAGTAGTGCCAACCCGAAACCCTGATGGAATAAGTTACCTCACCTGCAGTCATGTTCTGAGCGGTGGCGATTTAGTTGATAAAGGAGGGGAAATAACAACAGATCGAGATACCGTACTTTCCCCAACGTACAATTTTGCTCCTATAGGCAACTGGAGTTACGGAATGCTTAACAACAACTTTGACATGGCGCTGGTAGATAGCTCAGGCTACCAGCTTCCTTCTATCAGCGGTTTGCAACAACCTGTCAATTTTTCACCCTCACATATTGGCAAAAAAGTATTTATCAGAGGTAACCTAACTCAAAGCGAAGCGTACATCATTGGCAAAAGCAATGAGCCGGTGCCTTTCCAATACAACAACAGTATACACACGCTCAACAACCTTATTAAACTATCGCGTTACCCTTACAACCATATAGGACTTACTGTAGGAGGAGACTCAGGTGCGATGGTCTATTTCACTGAAAGTAATGTGGCGATGGGTATGGTCATCGGTTCAAATGAACAGTACACGTTTGTAAGTCCGTTGGCTGATATACTTGCCACAATAGAAGCCACAATTTATTAATTTTATTGTATGAAAAAAATTCTACTACTTAGCAATTTACTTCTTCTGCTTGGTGGAAGTGTAAACGCACAAACAGGCTATGTGTATACTGATGCTGTTGAAATACGAAATGCCATTACTGTGAAGGACTCTGTTAAAATCAGAAAAATAGTAGCCTATTATTTTCAAAATTCTGACGGACAGTTTGACACAAAAACCTTTAACAAAAATAACAGCAGGCATATGTTTTTGCTGCGTTACATCACAGCAGGATCGGGCTCATCGGTAATGGCTTCTCCTGAGAGCGGACTTACATCTCCATCACCGTCTATGGCTATTGACGCCATAGGTACATTTATTGCCAACCGATTTAAACAGGAAATAAACATTGCATTTCTTACCAAGTTTAAAAACGATCTCAACAACATTCCGCTGTTAGGTAGTTTACTACCTCAAAGTAAAATGGTATTGCAACAAAGTGACCCGTATAACTACACTAATTTTATGGAGGCCTTACGCGAAGCATTTGAAAACGATTTAAAACAACTACCTAACGGAATAAGCAATGCCGTAAAAAAAGGAGAACTAAAATTTAATGACTCCAATGAAAAATTTCTGTTTCTGGTTCTACTTAACTACTCACAAAATGTGTTAGCCAATCCGGGGTCTCCACTCAGTTCTTTCGGTGCAATGGCCAATGACGTTTACCTTGATAGCATCAGTGAAAAAAATACTAAACAAACTGTTGAGGGTATTATCTACACAGTAAATGCCTTACGTGTGAATGATAGCAAACGTGCATTTATCGGAGTAAATGACCTGAACGAATTAAGAAAAGATACACTGCTGCAACAAGCCTACCTCGCCCTGCTCGAACAACAAAACAAAAACCTGAGCATAAGTGTGAACATTGATGAAGTAATTAATAAACTATTTATAGCCAGCAATATGGTTACTTCCATCAATGCCCAAATTGCGCCTTTAGTGAATGCCTCCAATATGGGTCAACTTAAAACCGAACAGGTAGTGAAATACTATCAAACATCAGTAAACATCTTAACCCAATTATTGAATTTCGGCAGAAACGAATTAAACATTTCGTACAGTACAAAAGTAGACAGTGTTTGGAGCGATCTGCAGCAATTAAGTAATATCAGTTCCAATATGCTCAACAAGCAATATTCTCTGGCAGCAATTAACAGTATAGTCTTGTTGGAAAATAATGTTGCCCCTGCAACCTTACAACCCATAAGAACGTATCTCGTGTTTGCCACCAACATGCTAAAGGCTGAAAGTAGCGGTGATATGGTGCAGGCGCTGGAAAATGCTTCGCTACCTGTAGGCAGTTATCGTGTAAAACGCAACAGTACATTTAACATTAGTGTAAATGCATTTGGAGGCACTTTCTATGGTCACAATTTTAATACCGATACTTCTGTATTTGGTTTCAGTGCACCTGTGGGTATATATGCCGGTTGGGGAAATATTGTATGTAAAAACAAGAACCAGTATAAGGGCCGTGGAAAATCCATTGGTGTATTTTTTCCGTTGATAGATGTAGGTGCGGTAACTTCTTTTCGTCTGGCCGGTGGAACAGCTGAACTGGCAGATGTAAGCTGGGCCAATGTATTTGCTCCGGGTGCTTACCTGAGTGTGGGACTGGGTCGCTGCCCCGTATCGATTAATATAGGCGGGCAAATGGGTCCTGAACTAAGCAGCGTTTCCGCAACCGGTGCACCAGTCTTTTATAACAAAGACTGGTTTTGGCGGGCCGGTGTATTTATTGATATTCCTGTGTTTGACTTTTATACACACCAGTTTCGTCACAAAGTATCCATAAAGGAAAAATAAAAATAAATGAAAAAAATACTGTCTATTGATGGTGGCGGCATACGCGGAATTGTGCCCGGCACCATACTGAACATACTCGAAAAAAAACTGCAAAAAAAAAGCAACAATCCGCAAGCACGGCTATCCGACTTTTTTGACTTTATGGCAGGCACCAGTACAGGGGGGATTCTCACCTGCCTGTACCTTACACCTGATAAAAAAGATAGCGACAGAGCCCGATTCTCTGCCCAGGAAGCTGTTGACCTGTACATAAAAAACGGAGGTAGTATTTTCGATATCCCTACCTGGAAAAAACTGGAATCCATGGGTGGGCTTACAGATGAGCGCTATGATGTGATGATACTTGAAAAACTATTGCACAGTTATTTCGGCTCCCTCAAATTAAGCGAACTTATCAAACCCTGCCTGATATCCTCGTATGATATAAAAAACCGCAGAGCCCATTTTTTTACACAGGCTGACGCTCTGTTACGGGGTGATTCTTATGACTATTATGTAAAAGATGTTTGCAGAGCTACCTCTGCGGCTCCAACATATTTTGAAACAGCTCTCATAAAGTCACTCTCCAAAGTTTCTTATCCTCTAATTGATGGGGGGGTTATAGTCAATAACCCTGCTATGTGTGCCTATTCTGAAGTACGCAATGCCAAAGGCGAAAACAAAGACGATAAAATTACTGCGGCAGATATGTTTATACTTTCACTGGGCACAGGAAGTGAACAAAAATCATTTGAATACAGTAAAGCCAAAAACTGGGGTATGGTAAGCTGGCTCACTCCGCTACTGGACATCATGATGTCGGGCAGCAGTGAGGTAACTGATTTTTATCTGAAAAAAATATTCGATGCTGTAAATCGCCCGCATCAATATGCCCGCATATCACCTACCAAAATGTACAATGCCGATACCAATATGGCTGATGCTACACCTGAAAACCTGGCGGCACTAGTTGAGTTAGGAACCTTGTGTGCACAGGAAAATGAAGATGAACTGGAACGCATTGCCAATCTTCTTGTACAAGACAAGGCTGATAAAGTGGAGTTTGAAAATTAAACAAATGAATTGTAGAGTACAATTTTTGCTGAATATGAGCTTGATTAAAGTTCCATAAGCATAATTACCCCTGCAAAAAGTATTACAATTAAACCTAGCGTAAAAAATATATCTGCTAAGCGGAACAAACGCTTGTGATTATTTTTCCGCATAGAAAAGTAAGCAAAAAGTGCTGACAACAAAAACACAAATGTGGCTAAACACAAACATTCATCCATGCGTGAAAGTGCTCTTTTATCTGTTATCTGAAACAGTGATACTACGGTTAAGCAAACCCCTATGAGACCAAGTGAACCGTTGAAAACATTACTGTTTACATCTGCTGAATTATCGGGCCTTATTTCTTCCTCCATACTATTTATTTACTGCTAATTTTTTTAATATTTCTATATCACCATTCAGGATATCGTGGTCTACATTACCCACTGCACCTTCAATTTTACCCCGCTCAGTTCTTTGCCACATGAGCCAGCCCTTTTTGGTCCAGGCAAAAGGTATTTTTGGTTTGGCCACTCCATACTCTGCAATCCACAAATGGTAGTTACTAAAATCAGCATGCCGTAAATACTCATCACCAAAAGGATGGTTGGTATATATAATGGGGCGTATGCCTGATTTTTGCTCCACTATAGAAAGCCACGTTAAAACATCCTTCATTAATTTATCCTTCTGGGTTGATGAAGTAACGCTTCCTTGTTCAATATCTAAAACGGGTGGTAGCTGGCCGGGCTTCAAAGGCATTAAGTGGCTGAGAAAATGCTGCGCTTGCTTTTCAGGGTCATCTGCTGCCATGTAAAAATGGTATGCCCCGTTGTATATTCCTGAGGCTTCGGCACCACTCCTGTTATTCTGATAATTTGGATCAGTACTGCTTACGCCTTGAGTAGCTTTATAATAGGCAAACCGTAAACCGGCTTGCATTATTTCTTCCCAGTTAATTTTTTGCTGAAAGTGTGAAACATCAATTCCCAAAACTGCTTGATTACTTACATTTGAATCCTGCTGTGGTATCGTTTGTTGATGGCTGTCAACAGGGGCACTTACAACACCTGCACTATCTGATGCTACTACATTATTTTCTCCTTGTTTCATATCATGGCAAGCATGAATTATCAAAAGTAAAATTACAACTAAAGGTAAAGTAAATTTATTCATATTCTATTGTATTAAATCCGTTCGTCAGATAACATAACTATTAACATTTACTCCCACTCCCGCTCATCCTTTAAATCTTCGGGTAAATAAGTAAAATACTGAGCCAATCGAGGGTATTTACCTTTGTTGGGCGTAGCAGCATGCGGAAGTGCCTGTTGCCAAATTATAAAGTCTGCTGCCTTTCCGGGTATTACTTCAGCCTTAAGCTGAGATAATGCCATTGCCCGAATGTCTGTTTGTAAAGGAAACTGAGACACCCATTTTTCAAATTTTTGATGAAAACCGGGTACACAACTAAATGCTCCTCCGTTAGGTTCCACATCGTTTACATACATCATGCCCTGCAGTACATAAGGTATAGGACATTTTATGCTGGTATCCCAATGCAAAGCACTTCCCCTAAATCTGTAATTATCTGTCTCAGGCGGATTAAAACTACACTTATCTACTAAAGGAAAAATCCGGTTGGTTCCATACAGTTGTCTGAAAATAATCCTGATCTTTTCTGACTGACGTAATGCATTCAAAGCGGGATGATGTGCCAATGTAAGCATAAGTCCCTTTACTCCTGAATGTGTTATGTACCAGCTGGCAGAGTTATCAAATGATGCACCTAGGAAATCCCAAATGGCTTTTTCTACGTCTTTACATTCATTTGCAGAAACAGCACCTGAAATTTTTATAAAACCATTTTTCTCCCAGAATTCTATTTCGTCTGAACTTAGAACCGGTTGAAAAGGAGCTCTCATTTTTAGTTCATGCTCAATAAGCAGCTGCTCTAGATAATCACTGTTTATTTCTTTTCCGGTTTGGTCACTTAACCAAACTACAAACTCTTCAAAAGAACAATTACCATAATAGAGAAACACCAACACTAACTCCATACTCAATCCCATCAAGCTAAGCACTTTGCGTGATAATGTGTAATCCTTTTTCAGCGCCTTTCCTGATTTGACCGTAGTGTTTTCCCAAAGATTATACAGTATTGTATAACCTGCTTTTTCTTTACCTGTAGCGCTGTTACTCATAATCAGAGGGCAATTTATTATAGCCATTCCATTTTAAGAAAGTGTTTTCACTACTTTTTACATAGGGTTTTCCCTAAAAAAATTTAGGGAAAACCCTAAAGAGATTTAGGGATAATACTACAGGTATTGAATTTTCTACAGCATATTTTTGCTACTCAACTTGGGCTGATATTGTTAAAAATTAAATACGGCTATGAAGAAAAATTCTGTTTTGCAACATCGTGATTGAATTTTTCACGGTAAACGGGTATCTTGGTTCAAGGTACCCGTTCTTTTTACAGACTTTATAATTTATGCAAAATCATATTAATCAAATAATAGCCTTTTTAGAAGAAGTAGGCATTCCGTGTAACTTTACAACTTTATCACACCCCACTTTTTTACCTGGCATTGACATAGTAAACGGTACTTTACACATAGACCTCATTAAACTAGAGCATCCGGGTGATATTCTGCATGAAGCCGGACACATAGCCGTAGCAGAATCACCTGAAAGAGCATTGTTGTGTGGTAATGTTTCCAAACAGAAATCAGAAAGCACCGCTATGGGAGAAGAAATTATGGCTATAGCCTGGAGTTATGCTGCACTGGTTAAACTGGGGCTTCCTCCTCAGGTAGTATTTCATCCCCACGGGTACAAGGGACAGTCTGACTGGTACATAGAAAATTATACCAATGGGAATTACATAGGGTTACCTTTAATGCAATGGGCAGGGTTTTGTGCTCCTGCAACAGATAACGCAGAACAAAGTTACCCGCATATGATTCGTTGGCTAAGGGCTTAGAGACTACTCAACAATCAGGTAGCCTTTTTTTATAGCAAAGGTTACTAATCCCACTACGTTTTTAGAGCCGGTTTTCGATAACAGTTTGTTACGGAAGTTTTCAACTGTCTTTACACTCATGTTTAAGTTTTCACTTATTTCTTTATTGGTTTGCTCAGCACAAATCAATTTAAGTATATCCACCTCAGCGGGTGAAAGTACGGCTAATGGTAAAGTAATCTGCTCGTCTGTTTTATTCAACTGGTGAAAAAGTTTTTCATATAAAATATTGGATAACCGTCCTTTAAAATGGTAATCTCCTTCATGAACTTTATTAATTGCATACACAATCTCTTCCGGTTCAGCATCCTTAAGTAAGTACCCTTTTGCGCCCGCTTCAAACATGCTTGATATATAAATTTCCTGATCAAATACGGAAAGACCTATCACTTTAGCCTGAACATGGGTTTGCATCAGCAGACGGGTAGTTGCAATTCCATCCATACCTGCCATCTTTATATCCATCAATACCACATCAGGCAATACCTCCGAAAACTGATTCAGTAAATCCTGCCCGTTACTCACCTCCAATACTACCTCAAAGTCTTTGACAGGTTGTAATACAGATTTAACACCTTGTCTGAATATTTTGTGGTCGTCCACAATGGCAATCCTGATTTTGTTCATACTAAGTTAGTTTAATTCTTGGCGGTAGTTACAATAAATTTCAACCCCTTACCGGG
>JAGPCK010000021.1:10555-44219 GCA_018058135.1 Bacteroidia bacterium
TGTAATACAGATTTAACACCTTGTCTGAATATTTTGTGGTCGTCCACAATGGCAATCCTGATTTTGTTCATACTAAGTTAGTTTAATTCTTGGCGGTAGTTACAATAAATTTCAACCCCTTACCGGGATCATTCTCCCATACACAAGTTCCTTTTATCATTTTCACTCGGCTCTCTATGTTTCGTATACCTAGCCCGGCATGCGTTTTCATAGATTCAAAATAACCAGCATCCAACCCCTTCCCGTTATCAGCATAAGTAAAAACAAAATTGCTGTTTTCTTCCTGCAAATTTATATCTACTTCAGTGGCATGTGCATATTTTATGGTATTACTCAAAAGCTCCTGAGTAATGCGGTAAAACACCAGTTCCTTCTCCTTGCCCAGATATCTTTTCTTTATCCCTGACTTTACGTTCACTTTTAAACCTTCTGCATCAATTTGTTTTCCCAATTGCTCCAGTGCATCGTGCAAACCAAAATCAGATAAAATACCGGGTAAAAGTTTGTGCGATATACTTCTTACCTCATGGATGGATTGAGCCGTAATTTCCTGCAACATTTCCAGTTTAGGACTTAGTTGCTCATCACCTTGCACCAACTTTTTTACCGTTGATACATTCATTTTTATAGCTGCCAGCATTTGCCCTACACTATCGTGCAATTCACGGGCAAAATATTCCCTTTCTTTCTCCTCTGTTTGAATAATAGCCGTAATCAATTCTTGCTGTCTTTCCAGTTCTATCTGTATAAGGGAAAGTCTGTAGCGGGCATTTCTACGCTGGTACATAAAAACAAAAATCAGGAAAAACACCAGTATTAAAAACATGAGTACGGTACCTCCTAAAACAATTAATAAGATGACTTCGTCTTTGCTAAGCATAAAAAAGCATAGGTATAAATACCGTTAGTAATAATATTAATTACTGATTGAATTGTCCATGGATCAAACGGGAGCATTTTTTCCACAATTATTAGTTCACTTGAACAAAAAATGAAAAAATTGGTCATGTAAAAAAACATAATGGCAAAAATGCAAAGGAAAGGAAGGCTGTTAAACTCTACCTCGTCTGCCTGTAAATACATCCTCATAAAAATCAAGGACCACAATGGCAACCATAAAGACTGTATGAACAACTGAATATTGTCGTCATTAACAAAATGGCCCAAAATAAAAGTGTAATATATTTGCCCAATAACAAACAGCAAGACCCCGGCATATGCCATCTGTTTTTGTAGTTTTGAAAAGCCTTTGAGATTTACTATAAAGTATGTTGTAATGGAAAAATTAAATACATGGTAAATATGGAAAACAATCAAATTGCTCACCCCTTTTTTCCGCAAAACAAACGCAACTGTTTCAGTTAAAATGGTAAATACGAGAAATAAGCCATACAATTTAAAAGGCTGCTTTAAATACTTGTACCTACGCAATACTGCCACAGCAGGTACGTATGTTGAAAACACTGAAACCTCATTAATAAGATTTGCCAAACTCTTCTATGAGTTTAGAGAATTAATACTTCCACATACATGTGGACATTTTGTTCCTGAATCGGCCACAATACCTCCATTGTTTATTATATCGTTTTCATTGGCATCTGCTCCTACAAAAACCAGTTCAAAATCCGATGAACCCGCAGCAGCTTTACCAAAATAGACCCGAATGCCCATACATCCTTCCTGTGTTAAAATAGCGTTCAGAATGTCTTTCCCCATAAAGATGGCTTGAACTGAACCGGGATATTCCAGGCGATAATTGGCTGTGTAATCAGCTGCTGTGGTAATGTCAATTTCACTACCTTCTGTTCCGTTAAATGGCATATTTAGATTTGTTTAATTTGTGAAGCAAAGCTAAGGAGTAGGGTAAACATTTAAATGAAAAAATGTTTACCCTTTAAATATTTAGGGAAAACATTTTAATAAAATAGGGTTTTCCCTATAATAATTTAGGGAAAACCCTATTGCGATTTATAATTGCTCTACTTACATTGCGTTTTAATAAATGGAAAACAATACACTTGATTTTATCCGTATCTCACAGCTATTGAGCAAACAGCAGTTGTCAGAGATTGATTTATTGCTCTCCAAAGCAGAGTATATAGATGGCAAACAAACAGCCAGCATGGCTGCAAGAGAAGTAAAAAACAACTTGCAGGTAAACCTGCAGCAACAAAATATCTTACAACCCCTACAGTATATTCTTTTACAAGCATTCAATCAATCGGAGTTGTTTCAACAAACTGTTTTACCTAAAAACATTTACGCTCCGTTATTTAGTGCCTATGAGCCGGGTATGCACTACGGCTGGCATGTAGACAGCCCTGTGATGGGTTACCCACCTGTGCGTACCGATGTGGCCATGACTATTTTTCTCGAACATCCTGAAGCATATGAAGGTGGGGAACTGGAAATACAGGGGCCTGCGGGAACAGCTTTGTTCAAACTTGCCAAAGGTGATGCTATATGTTATCCTTGTCAATACGTTCATCAGGTGCGTGAGGTAACAAAAGGAAAACGTAAAGTAGCTGTTACCTGGATTCAAAGTATGGTAAAAGAATCAGGCCAACGTATACTGCTCAGTCAGCTTAAAAAAATTTACAGCAGCTTATACGCTAATGACCCTAAAAGTTCTGAAGCAAATGAATTGCTGCAAACGCACAGCAACCTCTTACGCATGTGGGCCGACATTTAATTTGTATACACATGTCAGATATTTTCAGATTCCCATATACATTTAATGTAGAGCAAACAAAACAACAACTACTGAATTTTGCTGATGGCAAATGGATTGCTCATTACAACAAAAAGGACTATGTGGGTGATTGGAATGTTCTGGCTCTTCGTTCGGGCTGGGGACATCCGGAAAATATTTACTCTGTACCCATGCCCGCTGATAATTATAAAGATACGCCCTTGTTGGATTTTTTTCCTGAGGTACGGAATATATTAAATCACTTAGCCTGCGATAAAACTTCTGTCAGATTTATGCGTCTTTGTGCAGGTGCAGAAATTAAAGAGCACTGTGATGATGAATTGGACATCACTACAAGCAAAGAGGCCCGTTTACATGTTCCTGTTCAAACACATGATCAGGTAGAGTTTTATTTGAACAACAAAAGGGTAATGATGAAAGAAGGCGAATGCTGGTACCTCAACTTCAATTTGCCGCATAGCGTAAAAAACTCAGGCACTACAGACCGTATTCATCTGGTTATTGATTGCGTTGTAAACGATTGGCTTTTACAACAAATGAACCTGCCTGTTGAACATGTTGGCTGAAGGTTTTCCGGTTACTCCTGTTATAGATGGTGATAAAATAACTGTCTCCATAAAACAACTCTCAGCTGATGTTTTTAAATACGCTTTTTTTGACGAAGGTGTTCCTCGAAATACTATGCAACTGTTGCATGAGTATGTTGATATTGACTACCTTGAATTACCCGCAAAAAAAAGCAATGTGGATGTTTTAATATTCCATATCTCCCATTGCGGAAGTAGTTTACTTAGTCAACTATTCAAAATAAAAGATAACTTCCGTGTAATTGGTGAGCCGGAAGTCATCAACACTATTTTACTACAACAGGCTTTGACAAAAAGCACAAACGAATTATTGTGTGAAGAAAGACTACATAAAGTGACCCACTTGCTGTTAAATGCACAACGATCACAGCCCGGGCTAAACGCTATAAAACTCAGTTCCTGGAATATTTTTTATGCTTCGCTTTTTCGAACTGCATTTCCCCACAGTCAATATATATATGTACACCGCCATCCGCTGGAAGTACTTTCGTCATTGTTGCGAAACCTCAATGGTTTTGCCAGCTGGCACTTGCACACCGAACCGGTTCTTGCTGCACACTTTCTTTCTTGTAGCAGAAACGAGGTTAAGCAAATGAGTGAACCCGATTACCTTGCCCGCATGTTATGTAAACATATGCAACATGCCCTACATCATCTTCCGGATGAAACGCTGTTCCTGTATTATCCTGATTGGGTTAATAGTTTTCCTTCTAACATTTCTTCAATAACAACATTCTCAAAAGAAGAAGAAAAACAAATTAAACAATACATGAATAAAAATGCTAAAGTGCCCCATCAGCAATTTAAGTTCACACAACCCGTTGAAGTAGCTCACCTGTTACAATCAGAAGTTTTGAACGAACTAATTCAACTCCACGAAAAAATAATGCACGAAAAGGCGTTACAATAAACAGATAACATTACCGTAACAGGGAAAACCCTAAAAAAATTTAGGGTTTTCCCTATAAAGATTTAGGGTTTTCCCTATTGTTTAAATAATAACCTCTTACTACTTTTACAAAACTAAACCATACTTAAATTTACCATGACAATACAATCCTCTCCCGACTTATCTTTTACTAATGTTGACACACAAACTATGGTTAACTTTATTGTGTCAGTAGGCATTCAAGCTCGTAAAGCACAATTATCTGAGGGTTTACCAATACCGGGCATTAGTGTTGAAAACGGGGTTTTGCTTGTAGATGAAGACAACCTGCTCTATCCGGGTGATCTATTGTACCAAGCGGGGCGTATTGCAATACTTCCCGAAAATGAACGCAGCCAATACATGGGAAAAGATGATCCGAATAAAGATAAAGAAGCCACTGAAGGTATGGTAGCCATGTGCTGGGCATGGGCAGCTTTAACTCATCTGCAACTATCACCCGAAATAGTTTTTCATAACAACGGATACAAAGGGCAATCATTACAAATTATTCATGGATATCAGAGTGGTGCTTATATGGGTTTACCTATGCTTCAACTTTACGATATGGCTTATGAACCTCATCAGGCAATTGCAAGGGGATTAAACCCATTTCCGTTCATGTACAAATGGATTAACAAGTAACTTTATAAAATAAATTATCAACCTAAAAAAATTAAATCTATGGAAGGAATGATTGGCGAAATCCGCATGTTTGCGGGCAACTTCGCTCCAAAAAGCTGGGCGTTTTGCTCAGGCCAGACCGTGAACATAGCCTCTAACACAGCCTTGTTCAGTATTCTGGGAACAAACTATGGCGGTAACGGTACCACCACTTTTGCCTTGCCCGACCTTCGCGGTCGCATGGCTGTTGGTCAGGGTACAGGTCCCGGTTTGCAGCCGGTTACACTAGGCCAAAAAGACGGAACTGAAACCGTAACACTCACTACCAACAACTTGCCTGCCCACACTCACGTAGGTGCAGGTAATTTTAGCGGCTCATGGAAAATGCCGGCCAGTACCGAAGGTGGTAGCTCTACCCCAACCGGCAATGCCATTGCTGTTACTTCAAGCAACATGTTTGACCCTGGTACAGATGCAAATCTTGCAACAGCACCCATTTCGGGAACCGTAACCGCTACCATTTTACCAAATGGGGCTGGATTTCCCTTCTCAGTGGTAGGTCCATACCTGGCAGTTTATTATGTTATATGCCAGTATGGTGTTTACCCTAGCAGAAACTAAACCTTAATCAATTTAACAACTTAAATTTAATACAAATTTTATGGAAGGATATATGGCAGAAATGAGGTACTTCGCCTCAAATTTCGCTCCACGTAACTGGGCACTTTGTGCCGGTCAGTTGTTGGCAATTAGCACTAACCAAGCCCTATTTAGCCTGCTGGGCACTACCTATGGCGGTGATGGCAGAACTACATTTGCCCTGCCGGATGCGCGCAGCAGATTTATAATTAGCCCGGGACAAAGCCCCGGTACAAGCAATTATGCGCTTGGACAAAAAGGGGGAGCACCCAGCACTACCCTCACACTACAAAATCTCCCTTCGCACAATCACAACATTGTGGGCAGTTCTGTAGGCGGAAACATGACTCCGGTTGGTTCTACCGAGACTTCAACCAGTGAGCCTAATGGAAGCCGGTTTGGAGCTGGCGATGGAATTAATCCTTATGTGCAGGGAGGTACTCCCGATACCGCGCTGGTGGGTGGTGCCATTTCAGGCATTACCAACAACTTTGCCATCGGCACTTCTGGTGGGTCACTACCCATGCCTATTCTGAGCCCTTACCTTGGACTCAATGTAGTGATTTGCCAGTTCGGTATTTTCCCATCCAGAAACTAATTCCTAAATCTTAATTCAATTTATTCAACCTTAAAAAAATAATATATGGACGGATATATGTCAGAAATCAGACTCTTCGGTGGCACGTTTGCTCCGCAGGGTTATATGCTGTGCCAAGGCCAGCAAATGAGCATTGCTGAATGGACAGCGCTGTACGCATTACTTGGAACCATGTATGGTGGTGATGGAGTGCAATCATTTTCATTGCCCGACCTGCGCGGCCGCACCCCCATGGGAACAGGCCAAGGCCCCGGGCTTTCGGTAATTGTCGATGAAGGTGAAACTGGTGGTACAGAAACCATAACCATGTCCACATCGAACATGCCTATTCATAACCACTCAGCAAGCATAACCGCATTAAATGCCAGTGCTACGCTCAAGGCATTTACCACTGCGGGGTCTACTGATCAACCAATAGGTAGTTACCTTGCAAGTACAGCTGACTTGTACATTGCACCTGCTTCAGCTGATACTTTTATGGCACCGCAAAGTGTAAGTGGTACCTTATCGTTATCACTTAGCGCAACCGGCTCAAATACACCATTCAGCAACCGATCACCGTTTCTTGGAATTAATTTTATTATTTGTGTAGAAGGCATTTTCCCTTCACGCAACTAAAATAAATCAGTCAAGTGAACACTAAAGCCTATAAATTTTTCATGTCCTTTGTACATGAAAAATTTATAGGCTTTTCATTTTATTCCCTGCACAACTAATGAAATTTTCAGTTTTATGTAATAGCCGCCTCGCTATTCCGGTAATACAACAATTAGCGGAGAATGGGCAGTTAGCATCATGTGCCCTGCCTGACCGAATGCATGAGGATAACGAAGAAATCAGTTATTGGTGCAATATGATGGGAATTCCCATACGAACATTCAATAAGGATGAAGTAGCCCATGAAATGGTTTCATGGATTAACCTTTACCAGCCTGATGCCGTTTTTGTTCTAACTTTCCCTTATCGTATTCCTCCGCATGTGTTAGAAGTTCCATCCCGGGGTTTTATAAATTTTCATTTTGGACGACTCCCTGAGTACAGAGGTGCTGATGCTATATTCTGGCAAATAAAAAATCAGGAAAGCATGGGAGGAATAAGTGTGCACCAAATGACACCGGGTATTGATAAGGGCCCATTGTTTTTTATACACGATGTAAGCATCCTGCCATATGAAACATATGGTTCACACAGCAATAAACTGGCACTGGCCGGCAGAGAATCCGTAATGAAACTGATAGCAATGTTGCATCAAGGTGCTGCACCCATCACCCAGTCGGAAAACAATGCCCGGTATTATAAACGACTTACATTACAGGATGTGTCAATTAACTGGTCAAACAAGGCCACGGCCATAGTGGCCCTGATAAATGCCTGCAACCCCTGGAACCGCGGAGCCATAGCTTCCATACATCAAATGCCGATAAGAATAATTGCAGCCACCTCACAAGTGAGAAAACCGGGAAATTTTGCCATAGGTGAAGTTATATGTGCTGATGATGTAAACGGACTTTGCATTGCCTGCGGAAACAATGAGCAAATAAGGGCAGATATTTGCCTGATAAATAATGAATTTATTGCAACTCCCAACATCCACCTCACGGGCATTAAAGCAGGACTCTTGTTTGATAACCAACAACACGTATTGCAGAAATAAAATTAATATGTAACTTAGCCACCTTTAATTAAACTTATTTGCCTTTATTCATTACAAAACCATATGAAAAAATTTACCGCATCTTTTAATTTTTGTATCCTTTTCACCTTATTGTTTATAGGAGTTTCTTCCTTAACTAAAGCTCAAACAACGCTGGCTTTAGGCGATATTGCATTTACTGGTTACAACTGCACACCTGCTACCAACAGTGACGAGTTTAGTTTTGTAATACTGAAAAGTACAGGTATTACCAGCGGAACTAAAATTTATTTTACCGACCGAGGTTGGAAAAGCGGTAGTTGTGGTACTAACAATTTTTGCACCTTAGTCGACAATTCCTTTTTCCTTGAATCAGTAAGCCATTTTGTATGGACCGCAGGCAGCAGTTTAGCCTATGGCACGCATGTAAAAATAAGTGGGCATCCAACAACTCCTTGTGCGACATGCTTTACCTGTTCCAATGGCTCCGCCTCTGGTACAGTATTGAACCTTTCCAATGCCGGTGACCAAATATTTGCCTTGCAGAACGGGGCAGGAAGCACGGACACTGCGAATGGTGGAGCAGGCACCATGCTCACCGCCATTCATGTCAATAAAGCTAACGCATCCGGATGTTCTTTCAGCACCACCAGTTGGGATAACTGCACAAGTAATATACCGGTTGACATCTGCCAAAGCTCCAACAACAGCAACAAACCTGCCTGCCTTACCAATGGTACCAATTGCCTGGTATTATTAGATGGCAGCAGCGCTGAAGTAGACAATGGGGTTTACAACTGTACCAGTTCCAACAATGGAACTAGTGGCGCTGCTATTACTGCTATGCGAACGGCAATTAACACCCTCTCCAACTGGACCGTTCAAAACACAACCTCTTTAACGATTCCACCAGCTGGCTGCAACCCTTTACCTGTAACCTGGATACATTTTGTTGTTCAACTAACTGCCAATGGTGGGAGGTTGGAATGGAGCACATCTACTGAACGCAACAACAGCCATTTTGAAATTGAGCGCAGTTTTGATGGAATCGAATGGAAAAAGGTTGGCATAATTAACGGGGCCGGGAACAAATACAGTACAAGCGAATATTATTATGACGACCTTTTTAATACCAGTGAGATAAAATTTGTATATTACCGCATACGTCAGGTAGATTTTGACGGGAGGTATGAATACACTCCCATGCGTGTAGCCGGAAAGCCGGAACATACAACCGAGTATACTGCTTTTGCATTTAACGGCAACCCACTTACAGAGGCAACTTACCTCAAAACATTTCTTCCACAACAAGGAGATGCACATATTGAAATACGCGATACTCGGGGCAACATACTTTTCAGTCAAACCTTTCAATACACTGGAGGCTACAACCGCTTTATGTTTAACGAACAAGTGCCTGAGATTATGAACAAATCGGGTGTATATTTTGTAAAAGCATCCATTGAAGGAGAAGAAAAAACATTTAAGCTGGTAGTGCAATAGCATCGCGCTATTTCTACCATACAATATTGCAAAACCACCGTTACTATAACGGTGGTTTTGTTTTTTAAACTAAACACCGTTTCTTTATTACATGAAATCGAACTCACAGGTAACTGATTTAATTAACTCGCTGCTCATGTTGGTATCGGCACTTGTTGCCTGGAAGTTGCCCTTTCATCTTTTTCTGTTCTCGTATGCGGTACTGGGCCCCTTACATTACCTCACAGAAATATTCTGGCTCAGAGAAAAAAATTATTTTCTGCCGGTAAAGAAAAACTACCTGTGGATTATACTGCCCGCCATATTGGTAAGTGTATTGATATGGCTGAATGAACTGGATGAAGTGAAAAACTGGTCAATCTTCAAACAATATGGCAACTCCTTCATCAGTGCATTATTTTTTTGCGGTTTTGCAGTTGCTGTATCACTTACACTTTTCAGCAAAACAGTGTACCAGGTTGCCATCATTGCAGCAAGCATAGCTTTAAGTTTTTTATTGGCTAAGCAGGGTGTTTACCTGTTCATCTTCGGGGTGTTGTTTGCAACACTCATTCATGTATCGTTATTTACCTTTCTGTTTGTTTTACAGGGAGCAATTAAAACCAAAAACAACGCAGCCTATTTTTCATTGGTGGTGTATCTAGTTTGTGTGATAAGTTTATTTACGCTACCATTTTATAGTAAACAGTATACATTCTCAAAAGATCTCTATGAAAATTTTATAAAAAGCAGCTTCCAATATGTGAACTACAGTATAGCCACTTTTTTTCATGCAACCGAAAACGGACCGTACAATTTACTTTCTGAAAATGCTTTACGAATACAATCCTTTATCGCTTTTTCTTATACCTACCATTACCTCAACTGGTTTTCAAAAGTGAATATCATCAAGTGGCACAAGGTCTCGGGCAACTCATGGAAAATCATCACACTACTTTGGCTTGCGAGCATAGCATTGTATCGGTATGATTACAAAGTAGGTTTTATGGCACTTATACTGCTCAGTCTGCTTCATGTGTTTTTAGAATTCCCTTTGAATGTGCTTACCTTTAAGAGTATTCTGAGTAAAAAAGGTCGGGTATAATTTATCTGAATAAATCAGAACCTTCTTCCGGGGCAACCGTATCTACCCTTTCCGCTAAGGGTTTTACTGAGTGTGATATTGACAAAATAATAATTGTCATTGTACCTGGAATTGCCTCTTGCGCTTCCTGCTGGAAATCGTTCGCTGTTTACCTCTACTGAACGATCTGACAATACAAAGGCTTCGTATCCTCCCTGACTGAATGCTGTGGCAGGGTCAATAAACTTACCACTTACATCATCCAGATAATCGGTAAATGTTTTTCTGAAACCAAGCTCTACGCCCAAGGTTACAAAAGGGGCTACACTGTACTTTATTCCAACACCAATAGGTATGGCAAACTGGGTCAGACCATAATTTTTACTCATTTCGGTAGGCATAAAACGAAGCGTTTCTTTGTCACCATTCAATCTGGTTTTGGGATTGAACCAAAAAAATGCAACTCCTGAAAAAATATACGGTGTGCCCCTGTTAATCAATCCATGCCTGAAACGCGATGCACCGGAATAATATCTGTTAAAGTTGTACTCCAACAATACGCTTCCTTCAATAAGCGGTGAAAAAAAACTGAGGTTACGTCTCTTACGTGCCGGGTCGCCTGAAATATGATCTGACCCTCTGAGCCTTCCGTAATTTAGCGATATACGGGAAGATAATTTATTGCGCCAGTTTCGCCTGAAAAAAATACCTGCCATTGGGCCGGTTTCATAAAAGGTATACAGTTGTTCTGTTAAATCACCCTGATAGACACTTACTCCTGCAGCAAATCCGATTTCACTGTCGGGAGCCCTTTGCGCGTATAGTGCAGAGAGAGGGATAAATATAAAAAAAAACAGGAGGATGCGCATCATATGGGTTAGGTACGTAAATCTAAGCCGTTTGGATTTAATAAACAAATAAGATTTACTGAATGTCGAACAGAGTTCATGTACGGTGCATAACTGTAAGAAAACAAAGTTCTAATCTGCTTCCAGATTATTCGGGGCAGTTATCGTTTAAATTGCCTCTTTCTGATAAAATTTAAGATACATAATGAAGCATAACTTATCAATAAAGAGATAGATGGTGCGGAGTATAGTGTTATAAACTAAATCGCATGTTGCAATAATCCATATATACAGATTAATTTTCTTTACATCAACTATTCTTTGCTAAATATACGACTATCGCTGGCATTTTCCGATCGTAGAATAAGTACGTAATTCCCTTTAGCCAGTTGCTTAACGGGTAAGTCAACTGAAGAGTTTTCTACCGGAACCTGCAAGAATAACCGTCCGTTTAAATCATAAACAAGTGCCCGAAGATTGTTGCCACTCATCTGATGTTTTATGTGCAACAGATCTTTGCAAGGATTAGGATAAAATTGCATAGTCACCCGTTCTTCCGCTTTTTTAACCGAAGTGATGTTCCATTTATTGTTGAGCCGTGCATTAAACATACCTGCCCCGAATGTGGCAACTGCAATACGATTATCGGTCTCCCGGTAATCCATCATGGTAACAATATTGCTACCTATCAATGACGGAGATTGTTTAACCCAGGTGGTATTCATTCCCACAACGGAATCAGCGGCATAGAGTCCGGTACTGGTTCCAAGAAAGTATAGTTTTTGCCCGTTCACCCGTGCTATGGTCATCCACCTGCATGATGGTCCGTTACCGGTACCGTTTGCATTTTGTTCCAGGTTACCTGAAACAGGCACCCATGTTGCACCACCGTCTGTTGTTTCAAAAACACTCAGCACAGAGTAGTTGGTAAATACCGCATACAGTTTGTTTGCATTATCCGGGTCAACGGTAATACAATTTATATATCCTCCCGGAAAATTACTTCCGCTGATGTTAGAAGGCATAGGGTCGCCTGTTTGAGCATTGTTAATTTTAAACAACTGTCCTTTACTTGTTCCGTAGTACAATGTACCTATTGCATTTTTTGCACTCGTTATGGCCGTAATAGCTTCTGTACTATCTGTTAGTTGGGTGTTACTTAATTTCTGCCAATTAAGTAAAGTGCGGTTGGTATCTAATGATGTACTCAATGGAATAGCTGATACATCACTGTTACGCCATACCGCTCTTCCGGTGGGATGATACAAAATATTCCAGTTGTTGGCATCAGGTGTATACGGATTGATAAACTCATAATCATCGCGCAAAATACCTGAGGGATCGAGGCGGGCTGATTGTATACGTTTGCCCGTGTTATCCAACTTCATTCTGAAAACTCTGCCTTGTTGTGCCGCCATATAATATTCCTGTGCATTGGCTCCTACAAAACAATATCCGCCATCGTAGGTAAGTGAAAGCTCCCAATTATTCAGCACATTGTTCACACCGGTAAACAATGTTCCGTTGTCCTGCAATCCGCCAATAATAACATCATTGGAACTTTGCCTGTCGATAGCCACAGAGTAGAACTGTGTAGTAAGGTACCCTCTGTTCAACGATTGCCAAACCAATGGTTGTGCAAGGCAATTTTCAGTACGTGATATACCTCCGTCATGAACAGAAATCATGCGATTAGGTGAAGAGGGATAAAATATCACACCATGTTGGTCGGGATGTTGATTGGGGTATATCTGAAAATCGGGGCGCTGTGTATTCACAGCATAACCTCCTACCCAGGAAGTTTTGGTTGAACTCGAAAATCCGTCAGCAGAGCGAAACAGACCGGTACCGCCTACAAAAACTACATTAGTATCTTTCGGATGAACCTGCACATCCAGGCAATATCCTCTTTGAGAAATGAAATCACCAAAGTCGCCCCCAAAGGAGGGTATGTTGGCGCTCCTATCGCTCCATATTGCACCTGCTCCTGTTCCGTCACCACTCAGGTAAGTGTATTTCCACAGTGCATTCCACTCTTCTCTGCCTTGAAAGTCGACTGTGAGTTTACCGAAGTTATATGCATGCGCCAAAAAGAAAACCTGATTCTCATCTGAGGGAGAAATACCAATAACAATTCTTCCGGATGACCCAGCAACGAAACCTGCCGGAGTGATGTTCACCCAGGTAACACCATTGTTGGAAGAGCGCCAAATACCGGCCTGCCCGCCTCCTCCAGATAAGGTAGCATATACTATTCCGCTGGGGGTTACGGCCACATCTGTCCATACACTGCTGGAAATTCCTCCTCCTCCTCTGCGTTTATTCCAGTTTGCTCCTCCGTTTAAACTACGGTATACTCCATCGTAAGCTGCAAGGTATATGACATCCGCTGTATCAATGGATTTGTTTACTGCCACCCTATGAATGAAATCAAAGTTGTTGTCAAATGTTTGCGGTGTACCTGATGAAGTTGAAGAGATAACTGTCCATGTGATGCCGTTGTCAGTTGATTTAAGTAATCCGTTACCTAAGTAATTGGCCCCGGGTACATATCCTCCGTAGTACTCTCCGGTGGAGGCGAACCAGGTATTGTTTTTACCTGCACGAGGATCTTGAATAATTGAGGTGATATTACAAATAGCTGTAGAAGTAACCAATGTCCATGAACCTCCGTTGTCGGTACTTCTCCAAATACCTCCGGTGGCTGCTCCTGCCAGTATAATGTTTTCGGCAGTACGGTCAATGCCTATGGCGCGAGTTCTGCCTCCAATATTCCACGGGCCTCTTGATGACCAGAAACCATCTCCTACTGCATTGGTTTTGTACTTTTCATCAGCAACCGGTAGCGTGTTGCTATAGGCCAATTCTTTCTGACGTATTCCATCCGGAACACGTCCTGTAGCGGGATCTACCAGCATCTTCATTAACCATTTTTCACGCAAAGGAAGTTGGCTGTCCATACCGTAAATATCATCTGATACAGGTACCTGCTTTTTCATTAAAAACAGAAATGTACCTAAAACAGCGACTGCAAAAAGGGAGATGTATTTTATTTTATGCATAAGCAAAGTTCATCTTTTTTCTGAGTTTTTCTTTGTTTTCATCGGGAAGTAGTACCTTTATAATATGGCACGTCAATTTTTTGATGCGGAAGTATATGATATACTGGATGCATCACCCTCTGTAAAAAGATTCTTCTTTCGTGTACCCGCTGTAGAATCTTTTGATTTTAAACCCGGGCAATTTGTGATGTTGGAACTTCCAATTCCGGCCAAAGTAAACACCCGAAGTTACTCCATTGCCTCTGCACCCGATGGAAGCAATACCTTCGAACTGATTATTGTAATTAATGAAAACGGATTGGGCACTCCCTACCTGTTTAATGAAATAAAGATAGGCAGCATAATTAAATGTGCAGGACCTTTGGGAAAATTTACTTTACCACCCGCACTTGACTTAGATATAATAATGGTGGCAACGGGTACTGGTATTGCCCCATTCCGATCTATGTTGCATTACATCAAACAACACAACATTCCGCGCAAAAATGTGTACCTGATTTATGGCAACCGCTTCGAAAAGGACATACTGTACAAAGACGAATTGCAACACATGTGCGATAATGAAGAACATTGCTTCTATTTCCATCCGGTTCTCTCCAGAGAAGATGGTTGGCAAGGGGCTAAAGGATATGTGCATCCTATTTACGAAGAAATTCTTGCTGACAAAAGGCCTGCCTATATTTTACTCTGCGGTTGGAGCAGTATGGTGCGAGAAGCACGAGACAGATTATATGCTATGGGCTACACTAAAGATCAGGTGCATTTTGAGCTCTATGATTGATAAATCATACCTTACCATTTGGGCAAACTGAGCTCTATCCTACATTCAATTAGTGTATAGAAGTAATGTGAAAATTGTCTTTCTCTTTACTAATTTGTGATAGGGAAAATGCAAAACGTATAGCCGCACTAATCTCTCCCGGTAAACTTTCTCAGCAACAGCATGACTTCCACAAGTGATGCTGTTTGCGTTATAGTCATAATGAGTGATTTGGTGGTTTGCTTCATGGCTGCCCTTTTTCCCAACTGTTGAACACCGGTTACAATTTTTCCGAAAACTTCCGATTGGTAATATGACTCCTCACTTACCGGAGGAAAATAAGCATTGAGTTGTTTGTTTTTAATCACCAGTTTTTCAAAACCCAGTTCATTGCCCAACCATTTTACCCGCATGGCATCAAGCAAGGCGATTACCTGCTGCGGCAGTCGACCAAACCTGTCAATAAGTTCATCCTGAAATTTCAATAACTCTTCTTCTGTTTTCAGAGAAGCGAGTTGATTGTATAAAACCAGTCGCTCAGCATTATTGCGCACATAGGCATCGGGAATAAGAATCTCCATATCGGTTTCCACAATACAATCACGGTTCACTTCTGCCTTTGCTTTTCGCTCCGCCTCCAGCTCTTCACTGAATACATCACTGAACTCTTCGTACTTTAATTCGTGGATGGCTTCATCCAGAATTTTATGGTACATGTCATATCCTATCTCGGCAATAAAACCACTTTGCTCTGCACCCAGCAAATTACCTGAACCACGTATATCCAAATCACGCATGGCCACATTAAATCCACTGCCCAATTCACTGAATTCTTCTATGGCACTTAACCGTCTTCTGGAATCATCAGACAGGGTGCTGAGTGGCGGACAGATCAAGTAACAAAATGCTTTTTTATTGGAACGGCCAACTCGGCCTCGCATCTGGTGCAAATCACTTAAACCGAACATGTGGGCGTTGTTGATGATGATGGTATTGGCATTGGAAATATCCAACCCCGATTCAATGATGGTAGTAGCCACCAGTACATCGTATTCCCCTTCTATAAAACGCATCATCACATCTTCGAGGTGGTCGCCTTCCATTTGCCCGTGGGCTGTGCATACCCGAATGCCCGGAGAAAGCGTGCGTAATTTGGTGGCCACTTCCTCAATATCTTTTACCCGATGGTGCACAAAAAATACCTGCCCCCCGCGTTCAACTTCATAGTCAATGGCCTCTTTTATTACCTCATCATTGTACACGTGCAACTCGGTTGTAACAGGTTGCCGGTTGGGTGGTGGTGTGGTAATCACGCTCAAGTCACGCGCTCCCATCAACGAAAAATGGAGTGTTCGTGGTATAGGTGTAGCCGTTAAGGTGAGCGTATCTACATTCACACGCATCTCTTTCAACTTTTCTTTTGCCGCCACACCAAATTTTTGCTCTTCATCAATAATCACTAAGCCCAGCTCTTTGAACTTAACATCTTTGGCAATGAGTGAGTGCGTACCAATGATGATATCAATTTTACCTTCCTGTAATTTCTGTTTAATTTCTTTGTGCTCTTTACTTGATTTAAATCTGTTGATGTAATCAATATTGCAGGGAAACTCGCGCAACCGCTCTTTAAAAGTACGGTAATGCTGATTGGCCAAAATAGTGGTAGGTACTAACACCGCAACTTGTTTGCTATCGCACACCGCCTTAAATGCCGCACGAATGGCAATCTCCGTTTTACCAAACCCCACATCACCACACACCAGTCTGTCCATTGGATGCGGTGATTCCATGTCTTTCTTAAAATCAGCTGTGGCCTTTACCTGATCGGGTGTATCTTCATACATAAAAGAGGCCTCGAGTTCCGTTTGCATGTAATTGTCGGGGGCAAAGGCAAAACCCGTTTGAGCTTTACGTGAAGCGTACAGTTTTATCAAATCACGCGCTATGTCTTTTACTTTTTTCTTGGTAGTACGTTTGAGTTTATCCCAGGCATCACTTCCCAGTTTGTTCAGTTTAGGAGGAGTACCGTCTTTACCTACATACTTTGATATTTTGTGCAGGGAGTTAATGTGTACATACAACAAGTCCTCGTTTTTGTATACAAGTCGAACGGCTTCCTGCCGCTGACCGTTCACATCAATTTTTTCCAACCCGGCAAAACGACCAATACCATGATCTATGTGTGTAACAAAATCTCCGGGCTTTAATTCCCTGAGTTCTTTAAGGGTGATGGATTTATTTTTGGAGTAACGGGTGCGGCTTTTGTATTTGTAGTAACGGTCGAACAACTGGTGCTCGGTGTAGCAGGCCAGTTTCAAATCGCGGTCAATAAACCCTTCACTCAACCCGTGGTAAACAGGAATAAATTCTACGTCCTTGTCTAAATCATCAAATATGCTGAACAACCTTTCTACCTGACGGCTGCTGTCGCTAAAAATGAGCGTATGGTATTGTTGCTTGCGGTTGTCTTTGAGGTTATCAATAAGCAACTGAAACTTTTTGTTGAAGGCCGGTTGTGGTGCCTGAACAAATTCAATTTCGTGTGCAGGTTGTGTAGTAAATCTTTTACCCCATTCAATGCTTGTAAACTGTTGTAAATTTTGTGAGAGCGTATTTTCATCTGCATACAACAGCTGCGGAGAAAGTATTGCGCCTTCCCCGTTTTTGATATCCTCCGGTAAACCCGCATAGTGTTTCTTTGCTTTCTGAATTCCTTTGCTCATCATTTCCGTAACAAGCTGCGGTTCTTTCGTCCAGATGATGGTAGCGGGTGGCAGGTAATCAAAAAACGTTTGCATCAAATGTTCCTGTGCGGCTGATTGTACATTGGGCACTATGGAAAAGTGATCCATGTCTTTTACCGAGAGCTGATCGTTGGGGTCAAAACTGCGGATGGTTTCAATAATTTCTCCATCCAGCACCAGGCGATAAGGCAACTCATTACTAAACGAAAACACATCCACTATACCACCACGAATGGAATACTGCCCGGCTTCAAAAACAAAATCGGTGCGGTCAAAACCATGTTCATTCAGAAAGTCGACAAAAAAATCGAGGTCAAACCTGTCACCTGTTTTTACATCATAGGTATTGCTGGTCAAACTTTTTTTATCCATCACCTGCTCACACAAAGCCTCGGGATACGTAACCACCAAATGGTATTGGTGTTGTGTATGGTTAAGTCGGTTGAGTACTTCGGCCCTTTCGAGCACCAGTGAGTTATCTAAAGTTTCGGTTTGGTAAGAACGTTTAAGTGATGACGGCAGCAATAACACCGTTTTATCTTCGAGAATGTTCTGTAAGTCGGTATAAAAATAGGAGGCTTCTTCCTTATCCGGCAACACCATTAAATGAAAAGGGAAATCGTGTTGAATGACCGAAGCGGCCGTAATACTCCCTGCCGAACCCAATAAACCGTTCAGACGGATGCGCTTCGCTTTTTGCTGTAACTGCCTCAGCAACTCTTGTTGTTTCGGGCTACCGGCATACAGCGACAAAAATTCCTGAATCTTCACTTGCCCGAATTAAGGGTGCGAAGGTACGGAAATTATCTTTCCTGAAAATGGCAACAGTTACTTCATTTGCAGGTAACCGTTGCCACTTTAATTTTTCTTACATTTGAACATCTGGTAATTTATGCTCAACAAAATTCTAACCCTTTGCATGTTGGTTTTCGGGCTTACTTCACAAGCCCAACGTGCTCCCGATTTCAGCAACCTGCACGACTGGGCCGCCCACCCTTGGAAAAAAGATTTAGCTGACAGCGTTCATGCCACATTTAAAGAGGAACAACGCGACAGCAGTGTAGATGTTTTCTTTATACATCCTACTTCTTATACACACAACTTAAGAACAAAAGTATGGAACGGAAATCTGGATGATGAAGAATTAAATGCTGCTACCGACAAAGGTTCCATACTCAACCAGGCTTCAGTGTTCAATGCGCAGGCACGGGTGTTTGCACCCCGCTACCGTCAGGCACACCTGAAAGCTTTTTTTCTCAGCAAAAATCCGAAAAGCAAAGAGGCACTAGATTTCGCTTATGCTGATGTGAAAGCGGCATTTGAATTTTACCTGAAACACTACAACAATGGCAGGCCCATTATTATTGCTACCCACAGTCAGGGCACGCACCATGGCGTACGTTTAATGCAGGAATTTTTCGATGGTAAACCCTTGCAAAAACAATTGGTATGTGCCTACCTGGTGGGGTGGACCGTAATGAAAAATGACTTTAAAAACATTGCGCTGGGTACATCCCCTGAACAAACCGGCTGTTACGTAACCTGGCGCTCGTTTAAACACGGGCATGTAGATAAATTCTCTAAAGCTGCCGGAGAAAATGTGATCACCTGTTCCAACCCCATAAGCTGGGACACATCCACCACGCTAACACCAAGGTCGCAACATATAGGGGCCATGAAAGCAAATCTGGAAGCGTTTTTACCACAACTGGCTGAAGTGGAAGTGAACGGAACATACGGTTTACTGTGGGTGAAATTAACCGACCATGAAATGGGCAACAACCACCGGTTAAAAAATTACCACGTGGGTGACTACAATCTGTTTTATGCTGATGTGAGAAAAAATGTGGCACAACGCATCAAAGCGTTTCAGCGGAAATAATTAGTCTTTCGCCTCTTCTTCCCAAAATTCACTTCGGTATACTTTCACCAATATCACAAAATACGAGATAAGCAACGGACCGAAAATTAAACCCGGCAGTCCAAAAAGTGTTAAGCCTGCTACTACACCCAAAACTGTAATTACCGGATGCACATCGGCAAAATGTTTTTGCAACAACAAACGAACCAGGTTATCAATATTCGAAATGACCAAAGCCCCGAAACCCAGTATTACCCAACCCTGCCAGGGCTCTCCTATAATGAGCATCACCACGCCTGCAGGAATCCAAATGATGGCTGTACCCACAACAGGAATAATGGAGAAAAACCCGGTGATAACGGCCCAGAAAAAAGGTTGTTCCAATCCGCACAAACGGTAACAGAGGCCTGCTGCTGTTCCCTGCACCACAATAAGTATGGGTATGATAATGGCGTTGGAATATGTTTGCGATTTAAGTTCTTCAATAAACAACGAGGTATCTTTTCGTTGATCAAACGGACTGTACATTCTTACTGCTGCCACCAGTGAGGCTGAGTGTATAAGCATATAGTAGAGTACAAAGTACATGATGCCCAGCAAACCAACAATGTTGAGTGTTTGATTTACTGCTACACTGGTCCAGTTGAGTACGGAGGTTTTTACCTGTTCAATATTTTTTTCTGAAAATAGTTCTAATCCGATTTTCTCCTTGCTGAATGCCTCTACCTGGTGCATGTAATCAATGAGGGAAGTAGGGTCGGAAACAAAAACCTGTGCCTCCTGAAACAACAGGTAACTCACGGCACCCATGGGCAGTAAAAAAACCAGAAACGAGAGCAGCAGTATAAGCAACACACTCAACCGCTTGTTCCACCTGTATTTTATCGTGAGCTTCTCATGAAAGGGCTTAAACAACACATAAAACATAATTGCTCCGAGAATGGAGGGAATAAACGGATGTAGCGCGTAAATAATCACCACACCCACCACCAACATGGCCAGTAATACTCCGTTTCGTTTAAGAATTTCTCTTTCGTTGAATTGCATAATTGCTAAAGTTCAAATCTACCTTTTATCTTTGAAGAATAAAATTCCATCTATGCGTATTCAACGTTCGCACCTTATTACCGCCCTACTGGCTTTTGCAGCCGGATTACTTTTGGGCAATCCTAAAAACAGGCAAAAGCTCAAAGAGTGGTTTAAGGGATAACTGGTTCTTCTTGCTAACGGGCTTTCCTGTTTCATTTTGTTTATGTGTTTCATGAAATGAAGAACTTCGCAATTTATATGTAAAAACCGACTCTGCCTTTATTTTATGCAATCAGGCTGTAAGGTAAACTACTCTATGAATCCTATTTGCTTAAAGAAGAAAAACACATAGAAACATAGCCACATAGGAATTCAATAGCAAAAAATCTATGTGCCTATGTGTTTATACTTAGGGTTTAACACGAACCCATAAATAACAAATGGAAGATGAACAGAGCATTTACTAATTTTTAAACTGATAGCTCAACTCGCATAAAGGATTAATTACTTCAACAGTCTGGTGGCTTTGGCCGCGGGGTAATACGAGGTAATGAACCCGATAACGGCACTGGTCAGTAACACCACAACAAAATCAAGCGGTTTCATTTGAACCGGATAGGCGTTTACAACAGCCGTGTTACTTCCGCCAATAGTAACGAAACCGTAGGTTTGCTGCAACCAGCAAAAAACAAAACCCAGGGTTATACCCAAAACGGAACCGGTTAGTGTAACCAGTAACCCCTCACTTAAAAATATGCGTTGAATAAGCCGGTCATCTGCACCCAGCGAACGCAACACTTCCATATCAGCTTTCTTTTCTATCACCAGCATGTACAGTGAACCCGTAACGTTAAAGGCTGCTATGAGTAATATAAACGTTAGAATGAGGTACACGGCCAGCTTCTCTGATTTCATAATGCGGTACAATACTTCATTCTGCTCGTAGCGGTTTTTTACATAGTAGTTTTCGCCCATCAATTCTTTTACCTGTTGCTGCACTTTATTCAAATCTGCTTCGGGGTGCACACTCATCTCTATCGCACTGGCCTGTGTAGGATAATCGAGCACCTCACGTGCAAAGCGCAAGGGCACAAAAACATATTTATCATCAATACTTTCTTCCACCGCGAAAATACCTCCCGGTTGAATGTTGCTCCGGTTAAAGGCTTTATCGGGTTGCAACTGCGGGTTGGCTCCGCGCTTGGGCACATACACCTGCAGGTGCTCAAATTCGCTGTGCGGATTGAGTGAAAGTTTATACGCCACTCCTCCACCGGCAATGGCATAATCAATTTCCCCTATCTCCAGAAACGGAGAACCCTGCACCACCAAACTATCCATACCCGATACTTCCAGGTATTTTTCATCCACCCCTTTTAACGTAGCAATGCTTTGTTTGCTCTCGTATTTAAGCAGCACATTTTCTTCCAGCACTTCTCCGGTAAAAATAACATTCTCCATGCTGCGCAATTTTTTCAACTCAGCCGCACCGACTTCAAACACTTTTCCTTTTTTAGCGGTAATGCGCAGGTCGGGGTAAAACGAATGGTACAGGGAATCTACCAGCACTTCAAAACCGTTGAAGGCTGAAAGTACAATAATGAGCGCCATGGACCCGATGGTGAACCCGGCTACCGAAATAGACGTGATGATGTTACTCGCATTCCGTTTTTTTCGTGTGAAAAAATACCGTTTCGCTATGTAAAGACTAAGGTTCATGCTGTAACTGAAAACCGAGAAATTTTTTGCCCAAGGTTGGCACTTGTGCCGGCCCTTTGCAAAACGTTATTCATTATCCTTTTTGTTGATGCGCTTAAACACCTCCTCCATGTGCTGCACATAATCGAGGCTATCGTCCAGAATGAAATTGAGCTCGGGTACTTTGCGGGCCTGGTTGCGCATACGACTAGCCAACTCATGCCGAATGGTTTTTTTGTGCAATTGTACCAAGCCAAAAAGTGTCTCCTGATTTTTACCGTTCAAAAAACTCAGCAATATTTTGGCATAACCCAAATCGGGCGACACCTCTACATGACTGATGGTAATGAAGGCTCCCTCAAACAAAGAAGAACTCTTTTCCTGAAAGATGGATGCCAACTCCTTCTGAATGATTTTGGCATATTTTTCCTGACGTATACTGGCCATAATGGGCAAATATCTGCAAAAAGCGTGTACTTACCGAAAACGAAATGATTTTGGCAGCAAAACCGCAGCCTCGCACATAGGCCACACGTGCTAATTTACTATATTTGCCCGCAATGAATAAGTTTTTCAAACTTTTGCGCTACGTAAAGCCCTACAAGTCGAAGGCATTTTTTAATGTGCTCTTTAACCTGTTGTCAATTGTAGCCGGCCTGTTTTCGTTCACTTTGGTTATCCCTTTTCTGGGACTCATATTCAAACCTGATCAACTGGTTACCGCACCTCCTGCTGATGATTTAAGTTTCAGCTCCCTCAAAAATCAGTTTTCGTATTACCTGAGCCAAATGGTAATTGAAAACGGACCTTCACAGGCTTTGCTTTTTGTGTGTATGTTGATTGTGATTATGGTGTCGCTCAAAAACCTGTTCCGTTACCTGGCACTCTATTTTATGGTGCCGTTGCGCACCTTGGCCATACGCGACATTCGCAGAGATTTGTACGATAAAATTCTTCGCCTGCCACTCTCCTATTTTTCTGATGAACGTAAAGGCGATTTAATTACCCGCATGAGCAGTGATGTGCAGGAAATTGAAGTTTCCATTATGAGTTCGCTGGAAGCTATTTTTAAAGAACCGCTTACCATAGTGGTGTATCTGGGTGCGTTAATTTACATGAGCCCGCAACTAACCTTGTTTGTACTGGTTTCCCTGCCGCTTACTGCGTTTGTCATTGCCCGTGTGGCCAAAACCCTGCGCAAACAAAGCACCCTCAACCAATCCAAACTGGGTGAGATGATCAGCATGTTTGAAGAAACACTCTCGGGTATGCGCATTATCAAAGCCTTTACTGCCGAAGATAATTTTAACAAAAAATTTAACACGGAAAACGATACACTCGCCCGCATCAGTATATGGGTAAACCGCAGGCGCGATGCCTCTTCACCGCTTTCTGAATCCATGAGCGTGGTGGTGCTGGTGTTGATTCTATGGTTTGGCGGACAAATGGTACTGGCCAATGACGGTTCCTTAGATGCTGAAGTGTTTATTGGTTACATCGCCATCTTCTCTCAGGTAATCACTCCGGCCAAGGGATTCTCTACGGCCTTTTACAACGTGCAAAAGGGTGCTGCCTCGGCTGACCGTATTGATGAGATTATGCAAAGCCCCGAGCGCATTACCGACTCCCCTAATGCAGCTGTTGATGTAAAATTTGAACAGCACATTGAATTCAGAAACGTCTCTTTTGCCTATGAAAAAGAAAAGGTACTGGATGGCATTAACCTCACCATTAAAAAGGGCACAACGGTAGCACTGGTAGGCCCTTCAGGCAGTGGTAAATCAACACTGGCTGATTTAGTACCGCGTTTTTATGATGCTACCGAAGGAGAAATTTTACTGGATAGTGTACCCATCAAAAAATATAAAATATCCGAACTACGCAAGCTGATGGGCATTGTAACGCAAGAGGCCATTTTGTTTAACGACAGCATTTACAACAACATCGCTTTTGGTGTACACCACATCCCCATGGAGCAGGTGGAAAAAGCAGCACGGGTAGCCAACGCACATGAGTTTATTCTGGAGCAGGACAAACAGTACATCACCAACATAGGCGACCGCGGCAATAAACTGAGTGGCGGCCAACGGCAGCGTTTAAGTATTGCCCGCGCGGTATTGCGCAACCCCGAGATTCTTATTCTGGATGAGGCCACCTCAGCACTGGATACTACCTCAGAGCGTTTGGTACAAGAGGCCCTGAGCAATGTAATGAAAGGACGCACCTCAATTGTAATTGCCCACCGCTTAAGCACCATACAAAATGCCGACATGATAGTGGTAATTGACAAAGGTAAAATTGTGCAACAAGGCACCCACAGCGAACTCATTAACCAACCCGGCCTGTACAAAGAACTGAACGAGATGCAGAAGTTACTGGAGGGGTAAACCTTAGCAAGCACATTTGCAAATGTGCTGCTCACTGGTTATTTTTACGTGAAAATATACCTGAATGACTGCAATACCTCACACCCATTATTTGAAACAAAAAGAAGGAAACCTTTCTATATTTTGCTGAACGGAGGACATGCCTGGCATTGCTCTCATGTGTTTTTGATGAATATTTTCGGAAAGATTAAAATCAGGAAAATAAATTTCCGAAAAAATAGTTTAAAGTAGGTATGAAAGTAAAAATGATTTTACCTGCCCTTGCAGAAGCTGAAAGCCCATTTTGGAGACCAATAAAATATTCGCTGTTTCCACCTTTGGGGCTTGCGACATTAGCCTCCTATTTGTCACCTGACGATGAAATTGACCTACAAGACCAACACGTTGAAGAACTAAATTTAAATGACAGCCCTGATTTGGTAGTTATTCAGGTATATATCACAAATGCTTACCGAGCATACAAAATTGCTGACCACTATAAAAAGCAAGGAGCTTACGTTATACTTGGCGGACTTCACGTAACCTCGCTTCCACAGGAAGCAGCACTGCACGCAGACACCATTTTTTTAGGGCCGGGGGAAGAAACATTCCCGGAATTTCTAAAAGACCTCAAAAATAAATCACCAAAAAAAGTTTATAGTTCTGACATCCGCACTTTAGAAAATATACCACCTATCAGGCGGGATTTAATTAAAAGAAACAGGTATTTAGTTCCTAACTCTATTGTGGTAACAAGGGGTTGTCCGCACCATTGCGATTTTTGCTATAAAGACGCATTTTTTGAAGGTGGTCGTTCTTTTTACACACAATTAGTTGATGATGCATTAGCTGAAATTGATAGACTTCAAGGCAGACATTTGTATTTTCTTGACGACCACTTATTAGGTAATGCAAAATTTGCAAGCGAGTTATTTGAGGGAATGAAAGGTATGAACAGGGTTTTTCAAGGTGCCGCAACCATTGACTCAATACTGCGAGGAAACCTGATTGAAAAAGCAGCAGAAGCCGGACTTAGAAGCTTATTTGTTGGCTTTGAAACGTTCTCGCCTGCAAATCTTAAGCAAAGTAACAAGAAACAGAACTTAGAAAAAGATTATGTGAAAGCTGTAAATCGTTTGCATTCATTAGGAATTATGATAAACGGAAGTTTTGTGTTTGGACTTGACGAAGACGATAAAGACGTATTTAAACGGACAGTTGATTGGGGTGTAAAAAATGCAATTACCACTTCTACCTATCACGTTTTGACACCATATCCGGGAACAAGACTGTTTAAAGATATGGAACTACAAGGTAGGATTCTAACAAAAAATTGGGACTTGTATGACACCCGGAATGTTGTTTACCAAACGAAAAATCTCACAGCAACCGAATTAAAAAACGGCTATAATTGGGCATACAAGGAGTTTTACAGTTGGTCAAATATTCTTAAAGCAAGTCTCAATCATGACTCCCATAAGCACAAATTGAAACATTTCTTTTACAGTGGTGGATGGAAAAAGTTTGAGCCTGTTTGGAACTTCATGATTAAGACAAAAAACCTGAATGGTATGTTACCTCTTTTAGAATCAATTCTTGCAGAAGTTAAAACACAAGACACGCTGACAACAAATTCGCAAGATTTCATTTCAAATAAAGAATGGGAATTAATAACGCAGTTAAATGACAACAAATATTGACACCAATAACCTCGCATGAACGCCAACAAACTTTTGTACTCTCTGCATACGAAACATTAGCCTATAAACGCCTGCTGTTAATGCAAACACTCGTATGGCCAGTACTATTGCAAATGTGCTGCTCACAGGTTATTTTTACCTGAAAATGTACCTGTATGACTGCAATACCTCACACACTTTATTTGAAAGTATACAAAGGTTTATAGCGCATATAAGTGAGTTAGCTGCAACCGTTCTGAAGACTTAATATTAACTAACAATTTTTAAAATGAATACTGAAATATTTTCACAGGTTGACAAATACATTAGCAATTTACTTGCTCCAGAGGACAAGGTATTGTCTGACACAATTATATCACTTGACATCGAAGGACTGCCACAACACAGCGTTTCCCCTAATCAAGGAAAATTTTTACAGGTAATGATGATTGCTTGCAACGCAAGAAGAGTTCTGGAATTAGGGACTTTAGGCGGTTATAGCACAATTTGGATTGCAAGGGCTTTACATGACAATGGAAAAGTTATAACTATTGAGGTGGATAAACACCATGGAGACGTTGCACAAAAAAATATTAACAACGCAGGACTTTCGCAAAAAGTAGATTTAAGAGTTGGAAAAGCGTTGGACATTTTACCACAAATAATTGCTGAAAACTATGAACCATTTGATATAATTTTCATTGACGCAGACAAGCCGCCTTATACAGAATACTTTGACTATGCTTTACAACTTTCAAGACCGGGGACGCTTATTATTTGCGACAATGTAATTAGAGAAGGGAAAGTTCTTGACAATAATAGCACAGACGAAAAAGTGCAAGGTGTACAACGACTAAACAAAATGTTAAGTGAAAATAAAAAAGTTACAGCGACAATTTTACATTCAGTCGGAGTGAAAGAATATGATGGAATGGCGATAGCCGTTGTAAACAGAGTTCAACAATGACAAATACGGCAGCAGCACCGAAAACATTTAATAGTCATTGCAAAGCAATAACCGCAAAGACATATAAAGTATCTATCAAAATTTGAACGATGGAAAAAAACAACAACAAACCGCTAATCGACAAGACATCTAGCGAGTTTCCTCGATAACGTACACCCCTCTAATACGCATTAATCCTCCTCCACAAACCTGGCGGGTCGCCAATGGAGCGTAGTTTACGTTTGTCGTTGTAGTAATAGTCCCACACTTCTAAATCCATTTGCTACTGTAAAGTCAATGACTTCCTGTTCTTTACAAAGCGTTGTGCCATTAAAAAAATAGTCTTTTCTGATAACTTCCCGTTCGGTTTTTCTATATTTGATTTATGAAAAACTTCTTCCCTTTAATTAAAGTACTCCTAATTTTTCTCTTTATGTGGAGCCTGCAGGTTACTGCGCGGTACGATTGCAAAATATTCTTAACTGCACGCGATTGCAGTAGCTGTTTGTATATGGCCGCAGCTATTGAGCAGTTGCCCTACTTCATCAGACCTGATGTATACGTTGACGGTAATCTCGACAGTACAGAGTTCGACTACTTTATTGATACCCTTTTAAACCTTGACCGCAAGAGGTATAATTTTCACCAAACTAAAAAAGAGTTTACCACTAGCAATACTAATGTACTGTATTTTCTAAACAACACGGGGAAAGCAGTATTCAAGTGTCGCCTGGCTGAAATCCCGGTGTATATTGACAGCATCAGGCAACACTTTACAGATTTTTATGAAGTTAAAACCATCCCCATTAAAAAAATGTCGCCCCTGCTTTCCAAAGCAAAGATTAGTAAGATTGATAACAACATTCTCATCTTTAATACAAAACTACATGAGTTAACGGTTATTAACGACTCCTTACAATACACCATTCGCACAAAAGACTTACCTCTTGACAGTGTATTAACTATTCTAACCGGAGATACCTCCGTCATCAGAGGTATTAAAAAAGCATACGAAGACCCCAACGTATATTTCCCTCCTGTTGAAATGGCTGAATTTTGGTGCGACAATGGATATCTGTATGTGTTGTACACATTTTATAACCCGACAGTTGAAAAAGACACTAAAAGCAGTGCATCAAATATCAGGTTTATGCCGGTGTATTTCTCTGTACAGTATGAAAAAAATCGCTTGGTCAACATATTCCGTATAAAACAAAAGGGACATGCAGAGATTGACGATGAAAAAAATTGGCCACACACTTTTTTTGGCAAGTATTGCTTTATGGTAAAAAAGGATATGATGTATCTGACGGTAGATAATCCCGAGCCTATGAAGCAGAAATACTATTTATGTGAGCTGAAACTGAATAAACAAAAACACATTTTTGAGTTTTCAAAAAAAATTCAAACAGGAATAAGTCCCTTAGTAAAAACTGCAGATAAAGACAGCGGTATATATCCTTCATCTTTAAATTGGTCCTTTGTTTCAGATAATAAACTGTGGTTTATGTCGCAGAATGTGTATTATGATTTCAAAAAGTGTGCATGGAACTACTACACGTTTCATTTACCGGAAATTAAGGCCGATACAGCCAGAATATTCAACCATCATCTTGTTTATGGTTTTGATGGTTATATAAACAACAAATACCCTGTAGTTACCATTTTACCTTCCGGCCCAAACAACAGAAGCAGTAACTTTTATACTACCATTTTTGATGAAAATATGAAGCAGGTAGAATACTACAACACCTATAATTTTATGATATGCAATAAATCAAGCGCCTATGTTGAGGGTGACCGTATTTACGTTATAGAGCAGGATAAAATGTTGCATGTGTATGCTATAAAACATGGATTAAATTAATTCTGTCCTTTGTTGGCGTCCCCGCCATACCACTGAGTAGCCAATAGTGAGTATTTTTGATGTGCAAGCAAGCATCTTTGAAAGCTCTTCCTTCATCTATAATTTCTATATTTTGTAAATAATTTTTTACTTTTGAGTATGGACATTCACTTTCATATAGCATTTTTTCTGCTGTTGGCATTTAGCCTGTTGAATTATTTTTTTATAGCAAAGACTGCTCAATACCCAAAATTTTTCCTTGTAGTTAAAATCATTATTTGGTTATTTGTAGGTATGTGGATTGTTATTACTCCTGATGCCAGAACAACCTTTATGTTGATGATATATGCGTTTGCCACCTTCATGTTGCTGAAACAGGCTTGGCAAGTGTTGCAAAAAAGGCAACAATTATAGTCAAACAATGCCAGTGGTTGGCCTCACCGCCATACAACCTAGCATTTAAAGCTATATTTGATACAGTACTTTTACTGAACGAAAAAAAACCGAACTACTGTAGAAAGTTAATGTGAAATGAAATCATCGTTTTTTATCTCTACATTGTTGTTGCTACGGTTGGTGAGAGTAAACTCCACACACGCTCTTTGTAACGCGTACGAAAACGTTTTTATCATCAAAGAAGCAAAGCGCGGTGAATCAGCCGTTAAAACATGGGCTGCTTCCTCTTATACCTACAATGTAAATCCAAAACGTTAGCCAAAACATAGAGGTATTGGGGAATTTTATATATTTGAGAAGTCATTAACACCTCTGTACAAACAGAGTAATAATTAGTAATAAAATATGAGAATCCTATTTACAGTCAAAGCACTTATCTTAATGCTGTGTTGTCAATTATTAATGAACAATTCAGCTCATGCGCAATGCAACGTCCCTGACTCCCTCACTTATTCAACCAACGGAGATGTTTATGCGTCTGCTTTCGACTCTGTCAATAATCTTATATACATAGGGGGAAATTTTACTGCCGTTAATGTGTACAAATCTCAAGGTGCCTTACTTGATACTGCCAGTGGACAGGCAGAGATAGCTTGGCCGATGGTTAATGGAAGTATCAGTACCTCTGTTCCCGATGGTAATGGGGGATATTTCATTGGTGGAACTTTCACTCAGGTGGGCGACTCCATGCGCTACCGTATTGCACACATCAATTCGAGTGGACAGGCTACGGCCTGGAACCCCAATGTAAACGGTTTTGTTTATTCTCTTGCTATCAGCGGCAGCGACCTATATGTTGGGGGATTTTTCTCCTCCATTGGAGGACAAGTGAGAAACCGTATTGCAGCATTAAATACAAGTACCGGACTTGCCTCAGCTTGGAACCCCAATGCTAATGGTGATGTATTAACTATCGCTGTGAGCGGTAGTAGGGTATATGTCGGGGGAAGTTTCACATCTATTGGCGGACAAGTGAGAAACCGTATTGCAGAATTAGATAGAAGCACAGGGTTTGCTACTAGCTGGAACCCCAATGCAAATAACAGTGTTCACACTCTAGCGGTGAGCAGCAGTGCTATATATGCCGGAGGAGATTTTACTACCATTGGCGGAGGAGCTCCGAGATACTACATTGCAGCTTTAGATATATCAACAGGTTTTGCCACCAACTGGAATCCGGTGGCAGGTAACACCGTTTATTCTATAGCTGTAAGTGGCACCCTTATTTATGCCGGTGGTCGTTTCACCTCCATTGGCGGGAAATCGAGGTATCGTATTGCAGCATTAAATGCAAGCACAGGGCTTGCCACCGCTTGGGATCCCTATGCAAACAGCGATGTTTACATAATCGCTGTAAATGGTAGTAGAGTATATGTAGGAGGGAATTTCACCTCCGTTAGAGGACTGGAGAGACACCGTATTGCTGCATTAGATTCAAGCACGGGAATTCCCACGGCTTGGAACCCTAATTGTAATGGTCATGTTCGAACCTTTTCTTTCAGCGGTAGCAAGATATATGCGGGAGGGTATTTTACCTACGTTGGCCTACATACAAGAAACTACGTTGCAGCATTAGATGCAAGCACGGGAATTCCCACGGCTTGGAACCCCAACCCGAACAGCTATGTGCTCAGCCTCGCTGTAAAGGGTAATACAGTATATGTAGGAGGGGATTTCACCTCCATTGGCGGGCAAACAAGAAACCGAATCGCAGCAATAGATGCCGGTACAGGTATTGCCACATCTTGGAATCCCAACGCAAACAGTGCTGTTGGCAAAATCGCTCTAAACGACAGTACAGTATATGCAGGAGGCAGTTTTACCTCCATTGGTGGACAAACAAGAAATCGCATTGCAGCATTAAATGCAAGCACAGGGATTGCTACCAGCTGGAACCCTAATGCAGATCAGAATGTTACTGGCTTTGCTATCAGCGGTAGTACAGTATATGTAAGTGGGGGGTTCACCAGTATTGGCGGACAATCAAGAAGCCGCATTGCCGCATTAAATGCAAGCACGGGACTTGCCACAAGCTGGAATCCCAATGCTAATGGCTTTGTTAATACAGTAGTTGTAAGCGGCAGTACCGTATATGCTGCAGGTAGTTTCACCTCCATTGGCGGACAAGTGAGAAACCGTATTGCTGCGCTAGATGCCGGCACGGGGCTTGCCACCAACTGGAACCCCAATGCAAGTAGCTCTGTTTATTCAGTAGTTGTAAACGGCAACACCATATATGCAGGAGGGCTTTTCTCGTTCATTGGCGGGCAATCAAGAAACCGCATTGCAGCATTAGATGCAAATACCGGGCTTGCCACCGGTTGGAACCCAAATGTAGATAATGTTGGAGGGCGTATAGAGATGATTGAAATAAGCGACAGTAAGTTATATGCCGGGGGGGCCTTCTCTTCTATAGGCGGAAGTAGTTCTTACATGTCTTTTACTGCGTTCTCACTCGGATCCAAAATAACAGTTGGTCCTGGTAACAGAACGGTATGTTCAGGCAATAGTACCTCCTTCAGTATTGCTGCTTCCAATGCAAGCGGCTATCAATGGCAACAAAACACCGGGACAGGATTTACTAATCTGACCAATAGCGGAATTTATTCCAATGTAACTACCGCTACTATGCAAATTACCGCATCAACTGCAAATATGAATGGATACACGTATAGGTGTATCGTAAGCGGTGATTGCAACTCAAAAGATACAAGTACTACCGCTTTGCTCATCGTTAATAACAATACTTCTTCTTCGCAAAATGTAACGGCCTGCGATAGTTACATTTGGTTGGGCAATACTTACACCACATCAGGCACCTTCATGGATACTATTCCTAATACCGCAGGTTGTGATAGTGTATTGACACTTAATCTCACCATTAAAAACTCTTCCTCTTCTTCGCAAAATGCAACGGCCTGCGATAGTTACATCTGGCTAGGCAATACTTACACCACATCAGGCACCTTCATGGATACTATTCCTAATACCGCAGGTTGTGATAGTGTATTGACACTTAATCTCACCATTAAAAACTCTTCCTCTTCTTCGCAAAATGCAACGGCCTGCGATAGTTACATCTGGCTAGGCAATACTTACACCACATCAGGCACCTTCATGGATACTATTCCTAATACCGCAGGTTGTGATAGTGTATTGACACTTAATCTCACCATTAAAAACTCTTCCTCTTCTTCGCAAAATGCAACGGCCTGCGATAGTTACATCTGGTTGGGTAATACTTACACCACATCGGGTATCTTTATAGATACCATCCCAAATACTGCTGGTTGCGATAGTGTGATGACACTTAACCTCACCATTAAAAACTCTTCCTCTTCTTCGCAAAATGTAACGTCCTGCGACAGTTACATCTGGTTGGGTAATACTTACACCACATCGGGTATCTTTATAGATACCATTCCAAATACTGCTGGTTGCGATAGTGTGATGACACTTAATCTTACTATTAACAACGCCTCTTCTTCTTCACAGAATGTAACGGTCTGCAATAGTTACACCTGGTTGGGCAATACATACACCACATCAGGTATCTACATGGATACCTTACCCAATGCTGCAGGTTGTGATAGTATAATGACGCTGAATCTCACAATAAATACCGTAGATGTATCTGTTACCTATACTGCTCCTACCTTAACGGCCAACATTACGGGTGCAACTTACCAATGGCTAAACTGTACAAATTCTTTCACTGTTATACCGGGTGAAACAAACCAAAGTTATACCGCAACAACCAACGGTAGCTATGCTGTTAAAATAACATTGAACGCCTGTACCGATACTTCCTTATGCTACAACATCAATACAATTGGAATAAGAGAACAAATTGGTTCAGAAAAGTTACTCATTTACCCGAACCCTTTTTCAAAACAAACAATTGTAGCAACTGATTTTCCTCTTAACGGTGCATCTCTTACTCTGGAAAACCACCTGGGACAGAAAGTAAAAGAAATGCAAAACCTGAAAGGAAATGCTATTACTTTATATCGTGATAATCTTCCTTGTGGTGTGTATTTTATCCGATTAACTCAAGGGAACAAAATTATTGCAACGCAAA